>NZ_CP072642.1:0-102500 GCF_018304765.1 Chloracidobacterium sp. N | reverse complement strand
TCACGCCAGCATCCGTTTTGCTTGGGACACAGGAACTCGCCCGCCAGGCGATGACAAAACTTGCTGATACCAAAACACTTGACTGCTTCCGGGAAGTGAAAGCGACGTTTGAGGCAGAACTCGACCGCCTCAAACAGTCCCTGCACGAAAGTGACCCGTCCCTGGCCGAAGCACTTGAACGCGGGCGGGAAAAAATCTTTTACCAGCTCAACGGCCTCGAACAACGCTTTCTGACCAACCAGGCCCAGCGCCACGCCACGCTGCTACGCCAGATCGAGCGGGCCACGGCTGCCCTTGCCCCCTTTGGCAAACCCCAGGAACGAGTCCTCAACATTCTGAGTTTTCTCGTCAAATACGGGCCGCAGCTTGTGACGCACAGCTACCACCAGCTTGATTTCAGTACGTCTGACCACCAGTGGCTTTCACCGGTTCCGGCCGGGCGCGATAAATCCGAAGCAGCGGGTCCTGCCCCCCGGTGATTTCCTCTCCCCAGCACACCTCTGGAAACGCCCCGGTCTCGTCCGACCACGCGAAGTAGTAGTTCACACCGTAGTCGGTCAGCATTCGGGCAATTTCTTCTGGATTGGCGTGCGCCGGGGCGACACCGTAGTATTGCCCACCCAGAAACCAGGTCAGGTATAAAGACTGATGCCACTCCCGGTTGGACGCAATCCGCCCCTGAACGCCAAGCTGAACGCGCATCGCCTGGGCTGCCCGGTATAGCCCCCGACAGACCTCAAGCCCGGCATCGTTCCCCAGCGCCCCCTGTGCCAAAGCATACGCCGGAGACCAGGCCACCGTCCCCACCACAAACAACAGCAGGGCCGCCCGGAGCCGTCTGGAAAGGTCCAGCCGCAATGCAATCAACCACCCCAGCCACACCCCCGCCACGAGCACCCAGTAGGCCAGCGGCAGCAGATGCCGTGCCTCGACATAGACCAGTGCGTAGCCGACGACATAGATGAGGATGCCCGACAGCAGGACGCCAAAACGCCGCCGCAGGGGAGAAGCAGTCCACACGCCACCCACCAGACCCAACACAATGGGCAGGGCCAGCACGGAATACGCAAAACTGTACCCCAAGGCAATGACGCGCAGGCGGTCGAGCGTCATGAAAACCTGATACTGGGCGTATTCAACGGACTCAAACGGACTCCACGGCTGGATAGGGAAGCGCGTGGGGTCCGTCCAGGCGCTTGTATCCCCGGCCTCGGCCGGAGCAAAGAACGTCGTTTCTGCCGGAGGCATGAACCCCATCCGCGGCCCAGCCAGGGCGTAGTTGTAACGCCCCACCGAACTGAACATCCATACGCCGTACTTTGCCTGGAGGGCAACCATCCAGATGCCACTCACACCACCTGCCACCCCAAGACTCACCACCAATGACCACAGCCGCTGACGCCACCCCACCTGCCGCTCCTCCAACAACCGCCACCCACACAGATGAACCAAGCAAAACGGCAGCGCAAACGCCTTCGCAAAATACCCAAGTACCACCAAAAACCCACCCCACACCGACGCCCGGACATCCAGCCTCCCCTCCACCAACCACGCCGCGTACCACACCAGCACCGCCGCCACGAGTAGGTCCGGCGTAATCACGTGCAGAGCGTAGTACACCGTGAGCGGAACAGCCCCGCCGGTTGCCACCGCCCGCATCCACACGGGACAGTCCCCCAGAAGCCGCCACACACCTCCCAGCGCCACGCCGCCACCCGTCAGCAACACCAGCTTGATGGCCACCTGCGGCGGCAGTCCCAAGAGACGTAACACCGCCGTCAGCCACGAGATGAGCGGACTCCAGTACGCATTGATGGCGCCCCAGATGTCACCGCGCGCGTACTTTTCCGCAATGTCCAGGTAGGAAATGCCGTCCGGGTTGATTTGAAACTGATACACCGCAAGGAAACCCAGCCCCAGTGCCGTGTAAACCAGCAGAATCCAGGTCAGCGGATGACGTACCAGACTCGCCTGCCCGGACAGCTCCGGTATCTCACCCGTGACGCGCTCCCTGCCATTCATCCGAGAATGTCCTTGCTGCGAAGCACCAGCATTGTCAGAAAGAGCAGTGTCAGGAACATCCCCATCAGCATCCCGACATCGAGCAGCAGGCTGCCAAAGTCATTGAGAAAGCCGACGAAACGCGACTTGTCTTCAGGTGGATATTCAATGCGCGGCGCTTCAGGCGCCTTTTCCAGCTTGGGCATGTCCGGCCGCACACCACCTGTCCGCAGGAAGCCCTCCAGATCGTTTTTGTATTCATCCAGTCGCTGCTGCTGCCGTTTCCGGTAGGCTTCGAGCTGCTCCTTGAAATCGTCAACGGCCTGCTGGTTCTTCTGCTTGATACGCCCGATTTCACTGGTGGGGTCATCTTCCCCGTCCACCCCACGGAGCACGCCCAGTCCGGCCTGCCTGACGCCAATCCGCTTGAGCGCGTCATAGGACCACATTGCCGGCATCGCCAGACTCATGCCCTTGGCCAGTCCCTCGTTGGGGAGCAGCAAACCGCCAAACAAAATCTGTGGAATGAGCACCAGGGGCACAAGGCTCGTCGCCATCTCCGAGGTCTGTACCAGAGCTGAGATCAACAGTCCCATGGCAATGCCCACCAGATGCGAGAGCATCAGGTATGGCAGGACAAGCAACGGCGATCCGGGCACCGACTCCACAGCCGCCATCACCCCATAGAGCAGGGCGATCTGCACCAGGCCAATCAGGGTCAGCACCACCAGCTTGGAGCCAACATAGGGAACGATGCCCAGGTTGACCATCCGTTCCCGCCGGTAAATGCTCATTTCCTTGACGATTTCCCGCGCGGCGTTCGAGCATCCAAACCAGATGGCCGACAGTGCCAGCACGAAATACGGAAAATCCCGCGCCCAGTCGTGACCAACCGCCAGTCCGGTCAGCAAAGCAATGATGGGCGCCTGTCCAAACAGAATCGCCAGGTTGAGCCGGTCGGCCAGCATGACGCGCGCATAACGCGCCGAAAGCACAAGCATCTGCCCCAGACTGCGCCAGAGCGTGAGATGGCTTGGTGCCGGGCGGCCGGTCGCCGGCGGCGTTCGGGCAAGTTCCGCCAGCGGCTCATGGACGTACTTCCGATAGGCATCGGACTGTTCATATTTCCGCTGCCAACCGATGGCGACTTCGTCGCTGTTCGGATCGCCCAGCGTGTCAAAGAGTTCCTTGATGCTAGTAATGCCAAAGTAGGCCAGAGCTTCGGACGGCGGGCCAAACCACACCAGCCGCCCACGCATGAGAACCACGATCTTGTCAAACAGCCGGACGTTCTCCATCGCGTGCGTCGTCAGGATGACGGAGTGCCCGCCCGAAGCAATCTGCCGGAACAGATGCATGATTTTTTCTTCCGTGGCCGGGTCGAGTCCCGAAGTCGGCTCATCGAGAAAGATGATGCCGGGCTGCGTCACGAGTTCAACGGCAATGGAGACGCGCTTGCGCTGGCCGCCGGAGAGTTGCCCCACCGGAACCTTGCGGCGCGTGGTTAGCCCCGTCACATCGAGCACCTCAGTCAGGATGCGCTCGATTTCCTCATCACTCGTATCGGACGAAAGGCGCATCCGGGCGACGTAGTACAGCGTCCGCTCGACGGTCAGCTCGCGGTGAATGATGTCATCCTGTGGGACGTACCCGATGGATTGCTTGAAGCAGTCGATGTTTTCGTACAGGTTCAGCCCGTTGACCAGCACAACGCCCTGCTCGGCCGGACGCATGCCGTTGAGCGCATCCATGAGCGTGGACTTGCCGGCTCCCGAGGGACCCAGCAAACCCACGAACTCATTGGCCGGAATGGCCAGCCGGACCCGGTCGAGCAACCGCACCGTGCCTGTCCCGTGGCGGTTGGGCACTTCCCTGGTCAGGTCAAATACGTCAATCCGGGCGCGGCTGCGTGTATCAAAAACCGCAACGCCTTCGGGTTCGAGCCGAAAGAGAAACGGGCCCATCTGGACGACATCCGTTGCGCGCAGCCGGCACCGGGTAATCCGGCGCCCGTTGACATAGACGCCATTGGTGCTCTTGAGGTCTTCGAGCGTCCAGCCTTGGGCATCCCGCCCAAAGACGGCGTGCTGTTTGGAAACCTGGAGCAGATCAAGCTGGATGTCGTTTTCCGGCGCCCGCCCCACCGTCAGGCGTCCAGGTGTCTTGCCCTGCGCAAAGTGTTTGCGCGTCACGAAGTTCCTGGCTTCCGTCGCCTTTTGCGGCGTGGCCAGACGCACTCCGCGCGATGAAGCCAGGGACACCGTGTGCTCGCCGGTGGACGACCCCGCCGGAGTCGTTTCCGGCGCAACAAAGCGAAACTTCGCCCCACCAACGCCAATCTCGATGAGTGCGCCCGGCTGAAGCGGAGCCGGGGCGGCAATCCGGTAGCCATTGACGAGCGTTCCGTTGAACGATCCCATGTCGCGGATGACGTAGGTATCGCCTTGGCGCTCAATGACGGCATGCTGCCGCGAAACGGTTGGAAACTGTCGTTGGTCAAGCGCAATGGTATTCCCCTGATCGCGCCCAATCGTGACCACCGGTTCTGTCAACACAATCCGGCGTGGCACCCCGGCGTTGAGCAACTCAAGGCAGGGCTTGGTCGTGACCGGTCCGGCATCGGGCCGCTGGGGCCAGGACCACCCACCATTGGTTTTCTCAGGATCGGCTTTCCCGAAATCAGCACCAAGGTTGGAGCCGGTCACTGACGGGGCTAGGCGTGCCGGCGCAGCCTGCACCGGCGGCATGGGTGCAGCTTCCGGTGCGGCGTCGAAGCGTTCGACGCGCAGACAGGGGCCGCCTTTCCCCAACTGGATGATGGCTCCGACACCCAGCGGCATTGGCCCCTGAATCTGCTGGCCGTTGACAAATGTGCCGTAGGTGCTTCCGGCATCGGCAATGGTCAACACGCCATGCTGCCAGGTGACCTTGGCGTGCCGCCGGGAAACGCCTTGTTCCTGGTCGTCAAAACACAAGCGGCATTCCGCCGGATCGCGCCCGATGAAAAAATCGGCGTCTGCCACAACAACCTGCTCACCAGCACGGCGACCGGTGAGATATGTCAACACCAGGTTCATGGTCTCCCAGCCCGGTCTGTAGATAGGGCAAGTGGCGTGTCAGGCGTCGCGTGCAACCGTGGAGGCCGTAGGTGCCAGCCACAGGTGGTACACAACAACCAGCGCGACGGCCGCCAGAATGTTGAAACCCATCAGCCACACCGAATACTGATGCCAGGCAGCGAAGGTCAGGCGTGTCGGATCATCGAGGGGCAGTTGTTCCAGCTCGCTCCCCAGCGCCCGGCGAATCGCCGCCAATCTGGCCGAAACCACGAATTTCGAGATGGCAACGACGACTGTCATCAGCACGGGCAGCCCCACGGCAAGGCGGCCGGCCCAGGTTGTGAGTTTTCCGGCACGGATGACCTGAGCCGCCTGGATGCCAGTGAGCAGCACGCCGCAGACCAGCCCCCACCACTCCAGCTTGCCCAGGACGCTGTTGACCAACGTCCCGGCCAGGTAGCGTGTGGGCAGCACGCCAAAGGCGCTCGGCGCCACTGCCGCACTGAAAAAGACCATGGCCCCCAGCCACAATGCCAAGACCAGCCACTGACTGATGCCCAACAGACTGTCCACCCACGTCTGCCACCGGCTGGACACAGGGTGAGCCGATTCCCGGACAGTCTTAGGTGAGGATTCGAGAACGGGCAGGGTTGGTGTCATGAAGAGTGTCCGTGCAGTTGAAAACCTTCTTGGTCTGAAGGTCGGTTGCGGCTGCGCTGTCACCAGACAGCCGGCGCACCCGGTTCATCGCGGCAGCTCAGGTATAACCTGTCGTCAAACTTACTCACCCCTGCCCGCACAGGCAAGCCGTTCCGGACACGGACGTTTTTTCAAGAGTTACTGATGCATATTTTCGGCTTGACATGCCACAGCTTTAGCCCAATATAATGTGCCTGTACGCTACAGATTTCAAATGTTGGTGATATGTATGGAACAGGAAAAGCCTGCGAAGTCCAGAACCAAGTTTGTTGAGCTGGCGGAGAAACGTGTATCCAAGGCCATCAAGGACATCCGCCTGATTGGAAATCTTTCCAACCGGAGCAACTATTCATACACACAGGAGGATGTTCGCAAGATTGTGAAAGCCCTCAAGGATGAGGTTGACGCCCTCAAGGCACGCTTTGAAGCGAAGGGATCAGACTCCAAACCGGTCTTCAAGCTGTGACACCCGTAAGGGTACAGAGGAGATGTGACATGAAATGGCAGTTTGAGGAGTTCCCCAAGTCACTGGTCGAGACGGAAGTGACACAGCGTGATCAGTTCCGTAATGATGACGTTGATCTCGCCGACACGCTGGTTCGTGAGACTGTACAGAATTCACTGGATGCCCGTGCCGGGAAAGGACAGTCCGGGCAGGAAGCCGTGAAAGTGCGGTTCGCGTTTCTTGATGGTGACAGAGCGCCCGATCTGGAATACATCGAGGAACTGTTTGATCAGGAATACCGTGATCACGCGGAAGCAGCCGGTATTGAGCTGGGCAGTATTGACTTTGGGCATCCACGCGCAATCGTGATTGAGGACTTCGGCACGAACGGACTGCTGGGCAATCCTTTGGAAAAAGGCGATGACGACTTCAGCGATTTCTGGCGCCGTCATGGCATATCCCACAAATCCGGCGAGCGCAGAGGCCGATGGGGGCTTGGGAAGCTGGTTTTTTCAACCTCTTCCCTTCTCCGGGCATTCTTCGGGCTGACTATCCGGGCAGGTGACGAAACCCCTTTTCTCATGGGTCAGACGGTACTGTCCATGCACAAGCTGGGGAACAGGCAGTATCCTGCCCATACACATTTTTCCAAAGTCAGTCAGAATGCTGCCAACCAAGGGCTGAGGATTCCGATCACTGATTCCAGCTTTGTCAATCGCTTTTCCGAAGTCTTCCGCCTCAAGCGGGGGGGGAGGCCCGGACTGTCCCTGGTTATCCCCTTCCCACATTCAGACCTGGAACGCGGAAAAACAATCGAAGCCGCCATCCGGCATTATTTCATTCCCATCCTTCGTGGTCAGCTTGTCCTTGAGTTCGACGATCTGGTGCTGGACAAGACAAATCTGAAGGACTGTGCATCTCAACACCTGAAGCCTGGCTCTATCCGCGATATGGAAGCGCTCTTCAGCTTCGTGCTTGAAGCTGAAAACCCCAAAACCCAGCTCATCAGTATTGACGAGCGCTGGTACAGGAACGATCTCGAAAAGGCGTTCCAGCCAGGTGAACTTGAGAAATTGCGGAGGTCTTTTGCGAACGGCGAGCTTGTAGGTGTGCGCTTTCCGATCGACATTGTACGCAAGGACGGCAAGATTGAGAAAACTGAGGTCCGGGGTTACCTGAAGAAACCGGCACAACTTTCCCGGGGGCAGGATTACTACGTCCGAAGCGGGATCACAGTGCCGCAGGAATCCAAGTTCGGTCACAGAAACGCACTTGGCCTTCTGATAGCGGATGCCCCTGCCATCTCGGCATTCCTTGGAGATGCAGAAAATCCTGCCCACACCCTCTGGATAGGCAATGCAGAGAAGGTGCAGAGGAATTACAAAGGTGCCAAGGATAGGGTAACTGCCATAAAAAAATGCCTGGTGAACCTCCATGATCTGTTGGCACAGGCTGTCGAGGAAAAGGCTGAAGAGGCCCTGCTGTACTTTTTCTGGACACCAGGAACAGGAGCCAGACCTCGCCAGGGGAAGGGGGAGAAAACCCTTTTGCCGACAACGCCGCCGGCAACCAGCCCGGAGCTTTTTCAGATAAGCCCCATTGATGGGGGGTTCACTGTTCACCCGAGGAAAGGTCTGACCGCCGACAGGCTGCCACTTAGGGCTTCCATCAAGGTCGCCTACGATGTGGAAGAAGGCAATCCTTTCAGGCTCTGGTCAGAGTATGACTTCAATTTTGAAAAGAAGGGTGATGCCTGTATTGAAACTCATGAGGTAGATGTCACCTGTGCAAATAACACCCTCAATTGCACTTTCAATAAGCCTGAATCCAAAATCTCGGTCACCGGATTGGACAGCAACCGTGATCTGATCATCAAGGTTGAAGTTGAAGTTGAAGAGGAACAATGAACATCCAGCGTCGCATCAACCATACCGGCCGCAAGCGCATTGACAAGTCACGAGTCGAAATTTTTATCGAAGAGGAATCAGGCGACCGGCGATTCAGAGCGAGTGTGAATTTCGATGGGCTTGACCTGCCGCCGGGTGCACCAGTGTACATCGAAGCCTACCAGCGCTATGCCCTTCAGCGGTTCGACTGCGGTACGGTGGGAAACTTTGCCCTCCCCCGCAATACCGCATTGGACAAACTTGACAGCGACCTGCCAATCCAGTTCAGGGTCAAGGTCGTTGACACAGTGGGCTCCAAAGGGCGTCTGATTGCTGCGGCCAGGGGTATCCGCGCAAGCAACGAACAACCGGATGGGGAGGGACGTGAACGATTGCTTCCCGTGGTCAGCCGGGACTTGGGTGAAGTCCCTTGGCAGGTCAATTTTTCCTATGACTCGATGCCCGAACTTGCCCTCAACAATCGCATACCAGACTGTATCAACCGCATTCGGCAAGACCGCCTTTTCCAGGCACTGGTGCTTCCGGCTGCTGTCAGGTCTATTCTCTTATGGATATACTGGAGGGAACCAAACAACGACGGGGATGGCGAGAATGGGGAGAACTGGGTGACCCGGTGGCTGGATTTTGCCGAGTCCATTGTTGGTGACGAGCCCCCTGGCCCGGAAGATGCATCCAAGGTAGAGACATGGATCGAAGACGTGGTCAGCAAATTCAGCCAAAAACATAGGCTCTGTACAAGACTGATTGAGCAAATCGGAGGGACATGTGAATGAAACTCAGGCGGCTCAACAGTACAGGCATCGAACATTTCAGAAACTGGCTGAACGGGCTAAGAGAAGGGCAGCAAGCCGACACGCCCAACCTGCTTCAAAACACTGGTTTCAGCGAGGAGTTGGAATGGGATGTGGATGTGGAGAACAGGGATTTCCAGAGCCGGTATGAACTTGGAACATACCTGGTGAACAAGCTTGCCGTCTGCGATGAAAAGGCCATACGGAACGACGCCGGGCTGTGGACGTGGCTTGCACTGTTCTGGTTTGACCGGCTGTGCCCGGCAGACTCCAATGGGACAAGGAAGCCCAAAAGGGACGACAACTATATCCTCAGCACCAGATACAGGGATCACCACCGCCACGCGATACGCACCACCTGGCTGTTCGTGAAGGAGCATGGCGACAAAGTCGGGTTCATATTCAGCAACCCGCTTTCGCAGCGTGGCGAATTGACCGAACAACTGACAGCAAGACCATATTTTCTGAACTGCAAGGGACTCATGGAAGCTGCCTGGTCTTTATACAAGAAACCTCATCAGGAGACTTGGAAGGCAGGAGCCGCAGGCAACGGTTCAGGATCAGTCAGGCGCTTTGCTTTGATCCTCAAGCAGTTGGAGTTGACCTACGATCTCTATTCAATGGGCAAAGAAGACATTTTGTCCGTCCTCCCCCAAAAAGAATTCGCAAGGTTCATTGCTGCCCCCTGACTTGGGTCAGTATGGACTGGATCACCCTGTCCGGGTCGTTCTTCACCTCATGCTCCCAGAATCTCAGGACAGTCCAGCCCTCCCTGGCAAGTTGCGCGTCCACATCGCCGTCACGCTGGACATTGCTGTTGATCTTGGTTTCCCAGAACAGACGATTGGTGGCTGGAGACTGGTAATGCAGCGGGCAGCGGTGCCAGAAACAGCCGTCAATGAATATCGCCAGGCGTCGGCTGACAAAGACGACATCGGGCCTGCCCGGCAGCTTGTAGTTTACCCGGTACCGGAGACCGAGCGACCAGAGTTTTTTTCGGATCACAATCTCCGGCCGGGTATTCTTTCCACGGATACGGGCCATGCAGCGGCTGCGCTGCCTTGGCGTCAGCACGTCAGCCATGTGAGTCAGGCAGATGTATAAACGATATTGGCAGTGGGCGACCGCTCCACCTCCTGGTCAAGACACTGCTCAAACACCTCAGAGACAATACCGGCAAGCTGATAAGCCAGAAATGGTGGAACTGCGTTCCCAACCTGTTTGTACTGATCCCCTCTGTTGCCTTCAAAGAAGTAGTTGTCCGGGAATGTCTGAAGTCTGGCTGCCTCCCGGACAGTCAGACTGCGGCACTGCCCAGGGTCCGGGTGTATGAAATAATGTCCGTCCTTGGCCAGGTGTGCCGTGATTGTCGTGGAAGCCTCATCCCACACCTGTACCCTGAACCTGTCGGCAAAATTACTCACATATCCTCGCTCATTTGCCACAGCGTTCCTGTGGTTTGGCCACAGCGGTTTCGGGAACTCATGCACCTTCGGTGAACGCCCGTACCTGGCAGCAAAACATGATGCGTACAGATACCTGTGCAGATCGGAAGGCATGTGCGCTCTGGACTCATGCTGCACAGCTCCGCCAATGCGATCGTCCCACAACCACGAGGTAAGCGCCTGCGGTGGAGTGCCGCCCGGCACAACCCGGCCTCCTCCTCCCAGTGTGACCGGCAGCGTGTCAAGTACGGCGATGACATCCGATGCCAGACATGCATCCGTATATTCGCCAAGCTTGCTGTGAACCTCCTCCCTTATGGTGTCCGCCCAGCCCACACCATCCGTGTCCCCATGGGACAGGCGGCTGCGCAGCCTGGGCAGACCGTCAAGCATGGCTCTGACAGAGAGTGGCTTTCCCCAGGATTCTTCGAGCACAGGAGATATGACGTTGTAGTCATCCCGGATGCCAAGAAGGATGACCCGGTGGCGTTTCTGGGGAAGCCCGTAACGCTCAGATTTGATAATGAAGTCATCGGGCCTGAGCTGACATTCCCAGGTTGCCGGCGTGCTGAAGGAGAATATCCGGTACCCGTGCAGGACACGTGGACGCGGGAGACTGGCAGCATCGGAGGGCGAGAGGGAATCCCAAGGCGCTCCAAGGTCTTCCAGGATACGGCTGAATATCCTCTCATCCTGGTAACGCGAGCTGAGGATGCCCTTTACATTCTCCATCACAAACACCGTTGGCTGGAATGTGGCCACGATTTTGAGATATTCACGGTAAAGCACATGCCGGTCATCCAATCGGTAGCTGGCCATATCCTTCATCCTGGCCCGGCCGGCAACAGAATAGGCCTGACAGGGTGGGCCCCCAAGCAACACCCAGTGGCGGGCATTGGCCAAGGCCGTTTCAACACGCCTGACGACTTCCTTCAGCGGGACCTGTCCGAGAGTGGCATGCCAGGCAGATGAATGGGCCTGCGCGGCCTGGTCAGGAAACGCATCAAACAATTCGCTCCGTTCAGCAAGTTCACCGCGCAAATACCGGTAGTAGAGGTCAGGGGCCTCCCCCCGTGGGAACTGCCTGAAGAAGCTGCGCAGCTCAAGCGTTTTGTGCGCGGCAAAATCCTTCTCGACCGAGAGCACTATGTGGAAACGTTTCCCCGCGTAGCATGCGGTGAAGCCTTCACTCAGCCCACCGGGTCCGGCAAACAGATCGATAACAGGAATGCAGAGCATAACAGAAAGCACGCAAGGAGCCGTCTGACCCGGTGCAGAGCCCCCCGCCACCCAAAGTCAGAACAGGGCCTGTTTTGGTCAGGAAACAGAAGTCGTGGCTGCCACGGACGACACCTCGGTTGACGCCCCGGCGGCTGCCCCGTCAGACGCCGCCGGAAAAGAAGGCGGCGGCGATGCACCGTAGCGGTAGAAATCCGAACGCTCGTAATACTCCACCGTCACCCCAACCAGCACTTTCCCAACCGCCAGGAACGGCACCGTCAGAATCACCCCCAGAATGCCGAACAGATGATGCCCCACCAGCAGCCCCACAATGACCAGAAAAGGATGCAAATCCAACCGCTCCCCCAGCACAAACGGCGTCAGGTAAAAGCTCTCAGTGCTCTGCACGATGACGTAAACACCTATCACCAGTCCAAGCTGCAGGAGGGATGGCGCATCCGACAGAGCCAGCGTACAGGTCAGCACGCCAGCCAGAAACGTTCCAATGTAGGGAATGAGATGCCCAAACCCGGACAGGAAGCCCAGCGACAAAGCTGACGGAACACCGAGCAGGCTGAAACCCACCACGTACAACACACTCATCGAAAAACACACGATAAGCTGCCCACGCACGAAATTGCCCAGCGCCAGATCAACCTTGGTCAATACATCGTTGGCCGTTGCCCGGTGGCGCGCTGGCACCAGAGTCAGCAGGCGGCGCTCCAGATGACCGGCATCCTTCAGGATGTAGTACACAAAAAAAGGAATGAGCAGCAGGTTGACAAGACTTGTCACCACGCCGATGACATTGGAAAACGTCGTGCTCAACCCCACCAGCACCGGCTCCACCAGGGACGCCGGATCGGCAATGCGCTCCCGAAGGCCCCCGACAACCTGCTCATACTGCCTGGGGTAACGTTGCTGGAGACCTTCCAGAACAGGCTGCGCCATCGCCATAAATCGCTGGTAACCGGCCGGGAGCTTTTTGGCCGCTTGGGTCAGTTGCGCGGCCAGGCTCGGAATGACAACAAACAGCGCCAGTACCAGCCCCATGACAGCCACCAGCATGGCCGTCAAAACCGCCAGCGTGTGCCGAACACCGGCAGAGCGCACCCACCGCTTCCCGACGTGGTCGAGCCAGTCCGCCAGCGGCTTGATGAGGTAAGCCAGCGCGCCGGAAATGAGCAGCGGCACGAAAACCGGCTGGAAAATGTACGACAAATGTGCCAGCAGCCCGGAAAGCAGCCCCCAGGATGCCAGCACAACCAACAGCGCCGCCAACGACGGAAACCAACGCGCCCAGCGCAACTGCCGCCAACCTACCGCTGGCGGCACCGGTGCGCGCCCGGAAGCTTCGTCTGGTCTGGCAACTGATGGCAACTCGGTCATGGCAGGGAGTCCCCCGTGCGACGGCGAAATTCCCGGACTTCACGTGTGACGAACCAAATGTAGTGCAACCCGGAATACACCGTCATCCCAAAAACAACGGCCACACACCCCGGCAGCAGCGGGTGCACGGCCGCCCACACCTGTGCGACGAGATACATGACGATAAGCGCCACCTGACAAAACGTACTCACCTTGCCCGGCAGCGATGGCTTGAAGTCCCGAAAGCCCGTGACCTGCGCAATGATGGCCGCCGTCAGCACAATCCCGACATCACGCCCGATGACCACCCCGGAAAGCCACCAGGGAATCGGCCGGTTGGTTTCGGAAGGAATGGCCATCACGATATAGCTCGACAGCATCAGCAGCTTGTCGGCAATGGGATCGAGCGCCTGTCCAAGCTGACTCTGCGCCTGAAGACGACGCGCCAACCAGCCATCCACCGCATCCGACAGCCCGGCCAGCGCAAACGCCGCCGTCGCCCACCAGAACCAGCCCCGCAGAAAACACACCACAAACACTGGCACCAGCAGAATGCGGAACAGGGTGATGAGATTGGGAATGGTCAGAATGTCACGGTAGTGATCATCGGACGGCGCGCGCGACCTCAAGGCACTCGCTCTCCCTCGACCAGGGACGCCTGGCCGGTCAGATACGCTGTGGCGCTTTCCAGCTTTTCGGGACGCCCCAGCAACACCAGGACATCCCCGGCTTCGAGTACGAAATCGGCATCGGGATTGACCGTCGTTTCTGCGCCCCGCTGCACGGCCACCACCGTCACCCCAAAGGTTGGACGCAAGGCCAGCTTGCGCAGGGATTGGCCAATCGCCAGCCCTTCGGAGGGCAGGCGCAGGGCAAGCGTCGTCGCGTTCTCGATAACTGTCGCCAGCTCGGTAATCAACGTCGTCCGCTCCGGGCAGTCGGCGTCGAGCAGGCGGTAGCCCTCGCGGCGAATCATCTCCACCTGCTGCTGAATGTACTGCCGCGACAGCCCATACTCGCGCAACACACGGGCAAAAATCTCCAGACTCGTCTCGAACTCTTCAGGAATGACCTGCTGGACACCCAAGGCATAGAGGCCGTTCATCTCCGAGACGAAGCGCGTCCGCACGATGATGTGCAGATTGGGGTTCATCTCACGCGCCAGCGCCGCAATGCGCCGGGTGGCCGTGGCATCCGAAATGGCGACGACCAGCACGCGGGCCGCCTCGATCCGGGCCGCATGCAGCACCTCACGGCGGGTTCCGTCGCCATAAAGAATGGGTTCGCCCTGCTTTCTACCAGCCCGGATGGATTCGATGTTGAGTTCAATGATGCGGTAGGGAATGCCTGCCGCCCGGAGAACCCGCGCCAGATTGCGCCCGTTGAGACCATACCCGGCGATGATGACGTGTCCGCTCACCGGAGGCAGTTCCGCCGCTCCCGCGTCCGGGGTGTCAGCAATGCCGGTCCACCGGCCAGCCTGGTAGCCAAGCGCCGGAGCCAGACCAATGAGAAACGGCGTGGCTAGCATCGTCAGAATCGAAGCCGCCAGGAAGGTTTGGTAAGCCGCACCTTCCAGCAGACCGGCCTCAGCTCCCACCTTGAGCAGGACGAACGAAAACTCCCCAATCTGGGCGATGCCCAGAGCCGCCATCAAAGCCACGCGCGGCGTGCGACCCAACGCCTTGACGGCCGCAAATGCCAGCAGCGTTTTGCCCACCACAATGAGCGCCACCAACCCGAGCACCACCGGCCAGGTCGTCGTCAGAACCTCCAGCGACAGCAGCATCCCGATGGACACAAAAAAGATGCCGTTGAAAATGTCCCGAAACGGAAGGATGTCTGCCACGATCTGGTGGCTGTATTCCGACTCCGACAGCACCACCCCGGCAATGAACGCGCCGAGTGCCAGCGACAATCCGGCCTGGGACGTAAGCCAGGCGGTTCCCAGACAGGCGAGCACGGCAAAACTCACAAACACCTCCCGGCTGCGCAGCGTCACCAGCCACTGCAGCAGAAAGGGAAAGACACGCCGCGCCAGCAGCATGATGAGCAACACAGACCCAGCAGCCAGCCCCAGGGTTTTCAGGATGTACCAGAGGTTGGCCGTCCGCTGCCCCGACAGCAGCGGCAGAAACAACATCATCGGGACGATGCACAGGTCCTGAAACAGCAAAATGCCAATCGCCATCCGCCCGTGCGGCGTGTCGGACTCAGCCCGGTCCACGTAGGTCTTGAGAACAATCGCCGTGCTGGAAAGCGCCACGAGAAAGCCAACGAAAATGGCCGATGGCCACGCCAAACCAACGCCCCAGTGGGCCAGCAGCATGGCGGCGACAATCGTCACGCCAACCTGCATCCCGCCACCCAGAAACACGACCCGCTGCATGGCCAGCAGCTTTTCAAGCGAGAATTCCAGCCCAATCGTGAACAGCAACAACACGACGCCGATTTCGGCCAGCGTCTCGACGGCATGCACATCACCAATGACGCCCAACCCGGACGGGCCAATGACCACCCCGGTCAGCATGTAGCCGATGATGGTCGGCAGCCGCAGCCGTCCACAGACGAAAACAATGGGCAGTGAAGCCAGCAGCAGCAGGACAATATCCCGCAGCACAGGAATCTCGATGTGCATAGGTCGTCAACCCAGGCGTTATCCGCGCCTGGCGAGAAGATGTTGCAGCCACGTTTCGGCCGGAACAGCGGTCTGTTCGGCGCGCGCCAGATCGCGTAGCACCCACTGCCCGCTGGCCAGTTCCGCCTCTCCCAGCAGCAGGGCAAAACGCGCGCCACACTTGTTTGCCAGCCGCAGGGCACTTTTGAGACTGCGCGGGGACGGGTCAAACAAGGTGGCCACGCCAGCGCGCCGTGCCTGCCGTACAGCCTCGAGAGCCGGCTCTAGTGCCGACTCACCAAGATAAATCACAAATAGCTCCGGTCGTGGCTCTGGTGCCTGCTCTTCCGGCATAGCCAAGACAACCCGGTCGAGCCCTAGGGCAAAACCAAATCCCTTCGTTGGCGGTCCACCTAGGGTTTCGACCAGCCCGTCATAGCGACCGCCGCCGGCCAGTGCGTTTTGGGCTCCAATGGCAGGGGCTTGAGAGACAACCTCGAAAACGGTTTGCGTGTAGTAGTCTAGTCCGCGTACCAGTCGGGCATCCACAACATACGGGATGCCAGCCCTATCCAGGTAGCGCCGAACCGCATCAAAGTGTGCGCGGCAGGCTTCGTCAAGCACGTCATAGATAGGCGGCAGAGTGGCAATCAACGGCTGATCCTGCTCGGCTTTGGAGTCCAGGATTCGCAAGGGATTGGTTTCAAGTCGCCGCCGGGAATCTTCCGACAGTTCGTGCGCGCGGGGTGCGAGGGCTTCACGGATGGCCGCAACGAACCGCGCCCGACCGGCCGCGTTGCCCACCGTATTGAGGCGCAGTTCAAGGTCGGGAATGCCGGCTTCCGTCAGCAGGCCCATCACCAGCTCGATCCCCTCGGCATCGAGCGCCGGATGGTCACTTGCGCCCAGCACTTCCGCCCCAATCTGGAAAAACTGCCGGAAACGGCCGCGCTGCCCCCGTTCCCGGCGGAACTGCGGCCCGATGTAGTACAGGCGCACTGTCTCCGCCCGCTGCCACATCTGGTGCTGGATGTAGGCCCGCGCCACCGGCGCGGTGCTTTCCGGGCGCAGGGTCAGGCTTTCCCCCTCGCCATCCTCTCCGGCGCGGTCGCGCCAGGTGTACATTTCCTTCGTCACGATGTCGGTCTCCGACCCGACGCCACGGGTGAACAGTTCCGTTCGCTCAAAGATGGGCGTCCGAATTTCCTGGAAGCCGTAGCGGCGGAACCACTCACGGGCGAGGTCTTCGACGAACTGAAACCGATGGATGAACGCCGACGCATCCCGGTCGTTGGACAAAGCTGCCGGGAGCAAATCGCGGGTATAAGAGGCAGTGCGTATCATGGCTCGAATCTAAACCAGCCGGTAGCGGATGAAAACCGTCCGGCGCTTTCGTCCCCGGTCGGCGTCATGTTACAAGCAGGGGCCGCACCGGCGTCCGGCGCGGAACGCGCGCCCGGCTTTGTTCCCTGCCCAAACTCTTTTGTGACCGGATGGTGAGCCATGGAGTTCATCGAAAAAGTCCGCCTGATGGATGCGGCCGCCATGCAGCGCGCCCTGGCGCGGATGGCTTCGGAAATTGTCGAACGCAATCGCGGCGTGAACAACCTCGTGATTGCCGGCATTCGTCGGCGCGGCGTTCCGCTGGCCGAACGGATTGCCGACGCCATCGAGAAGCTGGAGGGCGCGCGCCCGCAGCTCGGCGTACTTGACATCACCCTCTACCGGGATGACCTGTCGCTGGTTGCGCCAAAGCCGGTCATCAACGCCACGGCGATGCCGGATGATCTCGCCTCCATGACGGTGGTCATCGTGGATGATGTGCTCTACACGGGACGCACCATCCGCGCGGCGCTCGATGCCCTGTTTGACCTGGGCCGGCCGCGGCGCGTGCAGTTGGCTGTGCTCATTGACCGCGGACACCGCGAAGTCCCCATCCATGCCGACTTCGTTGGCGAACGCATCCCGACCAAAGCCACGGAAATCGTCAAGGTCATGGTCTCCGACATTGACGGCGCGGAACAGGTGCTCATTGTCGAGCCGGCACCCACTTCCGGCAGTGAGCCGGCTGTCTGAAAAACGCCCGTGAAAGACTTTCTCGATACGGCCGACCTGTCACCAAACCTGGTGACGGAACTGCTCGACAGCGCCGAACGGTTTTTGCCTCTGACGACCGTCCCGGAAGCAATCCGCACCCAGTGGCAGGGCAAGCACCTGGTGACGCTGTTTTCGGAAGCTTCGACCCGCACCCGGACGTCCTTCGAGCTGGCCGCCAAACGGCTTGGCTTGAAAGTCGTCAATATCGTCGTCGGCATGTCGAGTCTGGCCAAGGGCGAAACCCTGCGCGACACCATTCTGACCCTCGACGCAATGCAGCCGGATGTGGTTGTGGTCCGGCATGCCGTGGCCGGCGTCCCGCACTTCATGGCCCGCTTCTCACGGGCGCACGTCATCAATGCCGGGGACGGAGAGCATGAACATCCGACCCAGGCCCTGCTGGATGCCTTTACGCTGCGCCGCCACTTCGGCCGCCTCGCCGGCCTTCAGATTGCCATTCTGGGCGACATCCGGCACAGCCGCGTCGCGCGCTCGAACGTCCGGCTCCTTGCCATGATGGGCGCGCACGTGCGGCTGGGCGGGCCGCGTACGCTGCGGGCACCGGGCATTGAGCAGTTTGCCGCCGGCTGGCCCGGCACGGTGTGCGTTGCCGATACCCTGCGCGTCGCCATTGCCGATGCCGATGCCGTTATGGTGCTGCGCATTCAGCAGGAACGCCTCGACGGCGCTTTTTTCCCTTCCTTGGGCGAATACTTCACCCACTTCGGACTCACCCGTGAGCGACTGGCCTGGGCCAAACCCGAGGCCATCGTGCTCCATCCGGGACCCATCAACCGGGAAGTCGAAATTGCTTCCGATGTGGCCGACGGTGTGCAGTCCGTCATCCAGACGCAGGTCACGCACGGCGTCGCCGTGCGCATGGCGCTGCTGGAGTGGCTGCTGAGCCGATAACAGCCCGCTGCAACAGACGGCGGCGAACGGATTGGCGCTGGCAGCCGCAGGCTTGTCCGGCCGGGGTCAAGCCTGTGGGCAACACATTTTCAGGCTTGCTTTTCAGATGGATTTTTCTTCATTCTCAGACGTGAAGATTTTCCCAACCCAGGTTTCAGGAACGAACCAGCCATCATGAGCATTCTCGTTGTGGGCACCGTTGCCTTCGACCACGTCAAGACCCCCTTTGATGAACGGGCAAACGTCCTGGCTGGCGCGGCAACATACTTTGCCATCGCCGCCTCATTTTTCACCCAGGTCAGCATCGTCGGGATTGTCGGCAACGACTTCACGGCCGAACACGAACGCATCTTCGATGCGCGGGGCATTGACCTGTCCGGGCTTGAGCGGCGCAAGGACGGCAAAAGTTTTCGCTGGACGGGCGAATATGGCTACGACTTCAACACGCGCACGACGCTGGACACCCAACTCAATGTGTTTGCGGACTTCCAGCCCAGGATTTCGCCAGCCCAGCAGGAAATTCCCTACCTGTTTCTTGGCAATGCGCACCCATCGTTGCAACGGGATGTCCGGCAGCAGAGCCGCGCCCGGCTGACGGCAATGGACACCATGGACTTCTGGATACAGGGCACGCCGAACGAACTGCGTGAAACGCTCCAGTGTGTTGACCTGCTCATCATCAACGACGAGGAAGCGCGCCAACTGGCCCGCGATCCCAACGTCATTCGCGCCGCCAAAGCCATCATGGCGCTGGGCCCACAGCGGCTCATCGTCAAGCGCGGCGAGTACGGCGCAACCCTCTTCGGAGAAGATTCCTTCTTTGCCATTCCCGGTTTTCCCCAGGAAAACGTCGTGGACCCGACGGGCGCCGGCGATACGTTCGCCGGGGGCGTGATGGGCTATCTGGCGGCGACGGGCAGCCGCCTGGATGAGGACTCGCTCCGCAAGGCCATGATTTACGGTTCCGTCATGGCGTCGTTCACCATTGAAGCCTTCGGCACGGAACGGCTGCTGGCGCTGACCCGTGAAGAAATCAATGAACGCTATCGGCAATTCAAAACCATGACGTATTTTGACGGCATCGAGCACAGCTTCTGAAAGACGAGCTGCATTCGGGAGGCTTCGCTATGCAACCCCCACTGACCATTGACACCCTTCTGGCGCTGGCTTGTTCCAAGGGCGCGTCGGACCTCCACATCAAGGCGGGCAGTCACCCCTTTATCCGGGTCAACGGAGAACTGATGCCGCTGGTGGATGTGCCACGGCTGTCACCCGAAGACACCCTCGCCATGGCCTTCAGCATCATGAACAACCGCCAGAAGCAGCGTTTCAAGGACGCCTGCGAGGTGGACATTGCCTATGGTGTTTCCGGTCTGGGGCGGTTCCGGTGTAACGTCTTTCAGCAGCGCGGTGCGGTTGGCATGGTGTTTCGTGTCATCCCGATGACCGTGCGTACCGTCTCGGACCTGCAACTTCCGGCGGTCATCGAAAAAATTGCGGATGAACGGCGTGGTCTCGTGCTGGTGACGGGAACGACCGGCTCCGGCAAGTCCACGACGCTGGCGGCCATCATTGACTGCATCAACCGCAATCGCACCGAACACATCATCACGATTGAAGACCCCATCGAGTTTCTCCACCGCGACCGCCGCTCCTTCGTCAATCAGCGCGAAGTGGACGTGGACACCCGCAACTTTCACGAGGCCCTGCGCGGGGCCCTGCGCCAGGACCCGGATGTCATTCTCGTGGGCGAAATGCGCGACCAGGAAACCATCGAGACGGCGCTGACGGCGGCCGAAACCGGACACCTGGTCCTGTCCACCCTCCACACCCTGGACGCCACGGAAACCATCACGCGCATCGTGTCCATCTTCCCGCCGCATCAACAGCAGGCGATTCGGCTCCAGCTCGCTTCGGTGCTCAAAGCAGTGATTTCCCAACGCCTCGTCCGCAACAAGGAAGGGACAGGACGAGTGCCGGCCGTCGAGGTGCTGATTTCGACGGCTTACATCCGCGACTGCATCATCAATCAGGAAAAAACCCCCCATATCCGCGATGCGATTGCCCAGGGCACATCGCAGTACGGCATGCAGACCTTTGATCAGTCCCTCCACGACCTGCTCAACCGGGGCTTGATTTCCTACGAGCAGGCGCTGGCTGGCGCCAGCAACCGCGATGAGTTCGTGCTGCGGACGAAAGGCATCCAGACCACGAGCGACCAGGCCCGTGAGGAGATGGAAAAGCGCATTACGACGCGCGCCGGCGATCTCAGCCTGTCGCCAAATCCGCCGACCACGCCACCCATCAGCCGGTTCTGAAGCCCCCCTCTGAAGTGACCTTGGCCAAGGCTTCGGAAAGCCCCCAGCGGGACACTCCCCAAGGCAAGGTCAGCCGGTGGCCGCCGGAAACACGGCCGAGGTTGGCATCATCGGGCGCGGCAGTCGGACGCGGAATTCCGACCCAACGCCCGGCGTGCTGTCCACCGAAACATCGCCGCCATGGTTCAAGACCAGATGCTTGACGATGGCCAATCCCAACCCCGTACCGCCGACTTCCTGTGAGCGGGATTTGTCCACCCGGTAGAGGCGTTCAAAGATGCGGCCGAGGTGCTTGGCCTCGATGCCGATTCCGGTGTCCCGGACGGCAATGAGTGTACGTACATCGCTCTCAAAGCTGGCCGTCACGACCACTTCCCCGCCCGGCCGGTTGAATTTGACGGCATTGATGATGAGGTTCATCAGAATCTGCTCCAGGGCCTGCGGGTCAGCCTGGACCTGAATCCCGGGCGGCACGTCGTTCCGAAACGTCACCTGGCGGGCGGTGGCTTCCGGCAGCACCAGGACCGAGAGATTGTCCACAAATGTCTTGAGGTCAATCGTCACCGGTTCGAGCTTGAATTCCCCGGCTTCGATGGCTGACAGATCGGCGATGTCGCGCACCAGATTCTGCATGCGGGTGGCGTGCTTGTTGATGATGCGCAAAAACTGGAGATTGTTTTCGTTGTCGTAGAGCGCCCCGTTGAGCAGGGTTTCGACGTAGGCCAGAATCGAAGTCAGCGGCGTACGCAGTTCGTGAGACAGATTGGCAAAAAACTCCCGGCGCACCCGTTCGAGACGCACCAGTTGCGTGACATCGAAAAAGACCCCAATTGCCCCGACCACCTCGTGCGCCGAAGGCATGATGAGCGGCGTGGCCCGAAAACTGAAGGTGCGTTCCTGAACGCCGAAAATCTCCAGATTGGCGTCAAAGGGGCGGCCTTCTTCCAACACCTGGTGAAAGCCGTCGTGAATGGCTTTGTTTCGGGTGATGTCAATCAGGCGGAGCGGCCCGGTCATCACCGGCGAGAGGTTGAAAATGTCAATGGCGGCCTGGTTGTAGAGCACCACCTCCGTCTGCCGGTCAATGACGAGGATGCCTTCCCGCAGTGAACCGAGCACGGCTTCGAGCAATGGCTGTGAATACTGATCGAGACGAAAACTCATGGGATGTCACGGCGTGGAGCAAAGTGGCGGACCGTCACCCTGGATGACCGGGGGCGGCGGACGCCTCACGGTTTCTCAGAAGGTTTCAGTGGCTTGGCCGCCTGCTTGCCGGCTTCCACGAAGCGGTAGCCGATCCCGACGGCCGTTTCGATGTAACCATCAATGCCGAGCTTCTGACGTACGCGCCGGATGTGGACATCGAGGGTGCGTGTCTCTCCATCGTAGTCAATGCCCCACACCCGGTCTAACAGGTATTCCCGCGTGAGCACCCGGCCCTTGCTCTGGGCCAGAAGCTTGAGCAGCGCAAACTCCTTGCGGGTCATGCTGATTTCCTGCCCCTGACAGCGGACGATGAAATGGTTGTAGTCAATGAACAGCGTCCCGTCGTCATAGACGGAAGAGGGATTGCCTTCCGTTCGGCGCAGGACGGCGTTGATGCGCGCCATCAGCTCACGCACGCTGAACGGCTTGGTTACGTAATCATCCGCCCCCAGTCCCAGCCCGTGAATTTTGTCGGTTTCGTCCGTCCGCGCCGTCAGCATGATGATCGGCACCTGGGCCGTGGCTTCTTCGCGGCGAAGACGCCGGCAGATTTCAAACCCATTCATCAGGGGCAGGTTGAGGTCCAGCAGAATGAGGTTTGGCGGATGCTCCAGAACCGTGCGGAGACCGGCCTCCCCGGTGGTCGTGATGGTGACGTGAAAGGACCCTTCCTGCTCCAGGTTGTAGCGAATGGACTGGGCGATGTCGGCATCATCCTCAATGATGACAATGCTGCGTTTTATCAATCATGTGTCTCCTTTTATGCAGTTTCCCCGGCGATGTGCTCTCCGCCGGCGGCGTGGCTGGCATCGTCCGACTGCCAGGCATCCGCGGTATGCTTGATGGCGCGGCCCTCAGCCAGATAAACCACCTGCTCACAGATGTTGGTGGCGTAGTCGGCAATGCGTTCCAGGTGCTTGATGACAAACAGCAGCTCGGCCGCCCGCACAACGGTGCTGGAGTCCTTGACCATGCAGGCTGTCAGTTCATTGAAGAAACGGCGGTAGAGGACGTCCACTCTGTCGTCAAACCGGATGGTCTGGCGCGCCTTGGTCGCATTGCTCTGTGTCAGGGCATCAAGGGCATCGGCCAGCATCTTCTGCACGAGCGTCGCCATCTGGGGCAGCGCCACATAAGGTTTCAACTCCGGCTCGTCGTTGAGGCGAAGCGCGTGGCGCGCGATATTGACGGCATGATCGGCAATGCGCTCAATCATGGGCGTCGTGCGGAGGACGCCGATCACAAACCGCAAATCGGCCGGACTGAGTTGGGCCGCCTTGATGAGCAGGTCAGCGCACATTTCGTCAATCTCGGACTCCACCGAGTCAATGGCATCATCATCCCGGATCACCTGCTCGGCCAGAGCGGAGTTGCGCCGGATGAGGGCGCCGAGTGCCCGCGAAAGCGAGTCTTCCGCCTGCCCACCCAACAGCAGCACCTTGTCGCGCAACCCCTGCACCCGGGCGTCCAAGGCAAAGGTATCCATTTTTTCGTACCTCCTCTGGACGCTCCATCTTTTCCCCGCACGGGACTCATATCCATCCTCACGGGGACGCCGTATCGCCATGTGTGCCAACCAAAAGCTTGTTTTTTCAGAACTTCGCTCACCGGTCAGCCTAAAAAGCGCCCATTACGCCAATGTAACACAGCCGTAAATTCGGACGAAGACACTTTTCGTCACCATGGATTGCCGCGGCCATGCCTGCCCCGAAATTCGCATTTTTGGAGAAAAACCGATGCCGCCTTCATTTTTTCGGACACCCTTTGCCCGGACACCTGTCGCCTGGATGCTTCTGCCGTGGATACTCGCCGGCGTCATCCTGCCCGGTTTTTCGCAAGCCGGTCACGGACAGTATCCACGGGGGCGCAAAATCAACATTGCCCACCGGGGGGCTTCGGCGTACGCCCCGGAGCACACCCTGGCCGCCTATCGCTTGGCAATCGATCAGGGAGCTGATTACGTTGAGCCGGACTTGCAATTGACCAAAGACGGTGTGCTGGTGTGTCTGCACGATGTCACTCTGGAGCGAACCACCAACGTCCGAACGGTGTATCCCGACCGGGCGCGGCTGGAAACGGTTGACGGACAAACGCGGCGGGTCTGGCCCGTGGCGGATTTCACCCTGGAGGAACTCAAACGGCTCGATGCCGGAAGCTGGTTTGGCCCACAGTTCGCCGGCGAGCAGATTCCGACGTTCCAGGAAATGATTGATACCGTCCGGGGACGGGCCGGGCTGTACCCGGAAATCAAAAGCCCGGCGAAGTACGCCGCCCTGGGCTTCGACATGCCCCGGGCCCTGCTTGATGTTCTCAGAAAAAACCAGCTTGACCGCCCCGGCGCTGACCCACGTACCCCAGTCATCGTCCAGTCGTTTGAAGCCGAAAGCCTGCGTCGCCTGCGCCGGCTGGGCTGCCGGTTGCCGCTGGTCTTCCTGATTGATGACGAAGCGCCCGGCGACTGGATTTCACCAGCCGGGATGCGCCGGATTCGACGCTTTGCCGAGGGCGTCAGCCCTTCCAAAAAGATTGTTCTCCAGACGCCGGAGGTGGTGCGCTGGGCGCGGGGCGCCGGCCTGTCCGTGACGCTGTACACGTTCAAGTCCAACGCCACCGGCGCGTTTCCCGACGTGGAAGCCGAAATGCGGCACTTTCTCTACGAACGGGACGTGGACGCCGTGTTTACGAACAATCCCGACCGCTTTCCACGCGCACCGCAGCCAGAATAGCGCCGACCGCCTGCGCCAGAACCGCCTGGGCCGCCGGCAGGTTCCACTGCTGGCGGTCACGGTCCCCGGTCAGGTTGCTGATGGTGCGCAGGGCGGCATAGGGTACGCCGAACCGGCCGGCCGTCCAGGCCACGGCCAGTCCTTCCATGTTTTCAACCGCCGCCTCCGCGCGGAACGCCATCAGCTCCGCAGCCGCGTTCGTTCCAGAGCAACACTGCACCGTCGCAAAGGGCAGCCGTGGAGCCGGCGCCACCTGCTGCGCCACCCAGTCTGCCCAGGGGCTGTCGAACACGATGCGGTTGGGAAACGCCGTGGTGAGCGGAAATCCCAGACCACCCAAATCCCGGTAGCCATCGGGAGTCAGGATGCCAGCCTGGGGGTCACATTCACTGGCAGCCGTCACCAGCGCGCCCACCGGAAGACCGGACGCCGGATAAGCGCCCCCAACCCCAACGTGGAGCAGCGCCGCGCAGGGCCAGTTCTGGAGCGCCAGTGCGGTTGCGGCAGCAGCGCGTACGGCCCCGACGCCAGTCACAAGCACCTGGATGCACGGGCTGACCGTGATCATTTCTCCAACCGGGAAAGACGTTCGGGGCAGGTGTGGCCAGTCGGTCAGGGCATCCTGGATTTCAAGGGCGACGGCCGCCACCACGAGCAGGGGCGAAAACCGGAAATTTTCGGGCACTTTTTCCAACCTTCGGCGTGAGAGTCCAATCAAACGAAGCTTAAAACCGGCCAGTGAGGTGATGTCATGGGTAAAGCTATGTCCAAGAAGAACCCGCGTATCAAGGCGCTCGAAGAACAGCTCGGCGGCACCACCGCGCAGATGCTCGACCGACTCATGCGGGAAGTCGTCCGCGCCCGCACCGCCGCCAGCGATGCCCTCCGGCGACTGCGCGCCAAATCCTCCGACGAACAGGCCCTGGAAGACTTCCGGCGGGCGCGGCAGGCGGTCATTCATCACCGGCAACGCCTGTTGCGCGTTCTGGAAGCCCACACCGAGGGCTGCTAATCCCAGCCAGTCCGACCTTAGCCATCCGACCTTCACCGGGGGACGAACCGGACGCTTTCCCCCTGCACCGGAAAGCGCAAGGTTCGTCCCGGCGGCTTTCAGGCCGAAATCGGCACCCCGGCCTGCACTTCCGGCCTGGCACCGTGCCACGCAGCCTTCCCCACGCGCCGGAAGAACGAGTGGCCACGCAACGTTCACAATCCTTTTTCCACGCCTTTGCCCCATGGCGGGCCATCCGTTGGACAGCAGGGCGGCAACCGTTTGCGTCTGGTGGCAGGTGTTTCCGGCAGAAGGCCGCTGCCATCCAGCGGCGACTTGCCGGGAATGCTGTCCTCCGTGACAGCCGCGATGCCAGCGGACTAGACTGTATCTCCATCTGCTCGTTCCATCCTGATCTTTGGGAGCCTGATTTCCGACATGCGACGCTATGTTCCGTCTGGACTGGTCCGGGCGCTCGTTGCCTGGAGTGTAACGCTCGGTGTGGCGCTGGCCGCGCCCCGTCCGATGACCTTTGACGACCAGATGAAGTTTCGACGCCTGTCCACCGTCGTGGTCTCGCCCGACGGACAGTATCTGGCTTACACGCAGGGCGTCACGGACAAAGCCGCCAACCGTGTCCAGTACGATCTCTGGGTCATGCCGGCTGGCGGTGGCGCGGCCCGCCAGCTCACCTCCGGCCCCCGTTCGGCCGCCGATCCCTGCTGGTCGCCCGACAGCCAGACGATTGCCTTCGTCTCGAACCGTGACGGCAAGGCCCAAATCTGGACGGTCCGCCGCGACGGCGGCGAACCCCGCAAAGTCACCGATTTCTTCACCAACGTTTCCGGCGTTCTCTGGACGGCCGACGGACGCCATCTCATCTTTGTCGCCGAAGTCTATCCTGAATGCCCGGATGAAGACTGCAACCGCCGCAGGTATGCGGCCGCCGAAGCCAGCAAGGTCAAAGCCCAGATGGCTGACCGGCTGCTGTACCGCCACTGGGACAGCTTCAAGGAAGGGCGGCGAACCCATATTTTCGTCGTGCCGGCGGAAGGTGGCGCGGCCAAGGACCTGACGCCGGGCGACTATGACGCCCCTCCGTTCAGCCTTGGCGGACGGGATTACGATGTTTCACCGGATGGCAGGGAACTGGCCTTTGCGCGCAACACCGACCGCGACGAAGCCATCAGCACCAACAACGACATCTTCATCGTCCCGCTTGGCGGCGGTGAGCCGAAGCGCATTTCCACCAGCCCCGGTTCAGACACCCACCCCCGCTACTCACCCGACGGGAAATACCTGGTCTGGCTTTCGCAGGAACGGGCCATGTTTGAGTCGGACAAAAAGCAGGTCATCCTGTACGAGCGCGCCACCGGCAGGCTGCGCCGCCTGAGCGACAAGGTGGACATTTCCTTCGATGAGCTGGCGTGGTCGCCCGACAGCCAAACCCTGTTTCTGACCGGCGACCAGCGCGGGCAGGTTCCCATCTTCACCCTGACGCTGGCCGGCAATGACGTACGGACGCTTGTGGAACAGGGCCAAAACGGCAACCTCTCGGTGGCGCCTGATGGCAAGACGCTCTATTTCACCCAATCCACGCTGACGCGCCCGAACGACATCTTTTCCGTTGCCACCACGGGCGGCGCCCCCAAACAGCTCACCCAAGTCAATGAAGCTTTTTTGCAGGAAATTGCCTTTGGTAAAGTGGAAGAAACCTGGTTTACCGGCGCGGACGAAACGCGCATCCACGCCTTCATCGTCAAGCCGCCCCAATTTACCGAGGGCAAAAAATACCCGATGATTCTGCTCATCCACGGCGGCCCGCAGGGTGCATGGTCAAACGGCTGGAGTTTCCGCTGGAATGCACAGCTTTTTGCTGCGCCGGGCTACGTTGTCGTCATGGTCAATCCGCGCGGTTCGACCGGCTACGGCCAACGCTTTACCGATGAAATCAGCGGCGACTGGGGCGGCAAGGTCTATGTGGATTTGCTGAAGGGCGTTGAACACGTCATCGGTCTGGGCTACGTGGACGCCGACCGCATCGGGGCCGCCGGCGGAAGCTATGGCGGTTACATGGTCAACTGGATGCTCGGACACAACACGGACAAGCGGTTCAAGGCCTTTGTCTCGCACGCCGGGGTGTACAACCTCACCAGCATGTACGGCGCAACGGAAGAACTGTGGTTTACCGAATGGGAGTTCAAAGGCAATCCGTGGGACAATCCCGAACTCTACGAAAAATGGTCGCCACACCGGTTGGCCAAAAACTTTGCCACCCCGACGCTGGTCATCCACGGCGAGCTGGATTACCGCGTGCCCATTGGTGAAGGCTTGCAGCTTTTTACGGCCCTGCAACGGCGCGGCGTCCCCTCCCGACTGCTCTACTTCCCGGACGAGGGGCACTGGATTCTGAAGCCACAAAATAGCGAACTCTGGTACAAAACGGTTCACGAGTGGTTCGCTACCTACCTCAAACCTGAAACCGTCCAGTAGGTTAAGGAGGCGCCATGGCGGATGAACGTGAGGACGAGCGCCCAGACGAGCGTGCAGGCGCAGGAGATACACTGCCTGAAATCAGTGCGGAGGAAATGGCGGCCCGGCAGGCCCGGCTGGCGCAACTGGACCTGCTGCGGCGCGTCCAGCGGGCGCGCAGCGGGACGCCCGAAGAACGCCTTGAACTGGCCTTCGATGCGACGGATGACGTTCTCAATGCCCTGCTCGACAATGAAGCCACGGGCGAGGAAGAACTGACCATCATTGCCCGCCGGCGCGATGTCTCGCACGAAGTCCTCCGCCGGATGGCCGGCGACCGGCGCGTACAGGAAAGTCACCGCCTGCGGCGGCTGCTCGTGCTCAATCCCAAACTGCCGGCTTCCGCCGGACTACGCCTCATTCCGAATCTTTTTCTTTTCGATCTGGTCACGGTGCTCATCACGCCGGCGCTGCCGCTGGAGATCAAAACGGCGGCGGAAAACGCCATCCTGCAACAGTACCAAAGCCTTCCCCTGGGACAGAAAATCACCCTGGCCCGACGCGGCAATGGCGGACGCCTCCTGCCACAGATGCTCAACGATGCCAGTGCGGATGTCGTCCGGGCCGTGCTCAACAATCCTTTTCTGACGGAGAGCACGGTGTCCACGGCTGTGTGGAAAGCCTCCCATCAGCACGTTGTCATCCTGATTGCCGATACCGCCCGGTGGGCCAATCGCAACTACGTCAAAATGGCGCTGCTGCGCAACCGGATGCTGCCGCTGGGACGCGCCGTGACGCTCGTGGGCACACTCACACCGGGTCAGCTCAAGGAACTCAGCAACGACCCGACCGTTCCCGTCCAGGTACGCAATCTGGTCCTCCAGCAGATGAAGAAAAAACCCGGCGGCGCAGCGTGATGGCAGAGGCGACAGACAGGCATCCCCCCGTTCCCACCGCCGTCACCGTACCGGTGACGCATACGGGCGGGCAGTATGCCATTCGGATTGAAACCGGAAGGTATCGCTCCCTGGGAGAGACCCTTCACCAGACCTTTGGCAGCCGCCCCCGCGCGGTCGTCATTGTCTCCAATCCCAGGGTAGCCCGGCACTACGCTTCGGCCGTTGTGGAGCGTGTTGCAGCGGCAGGCTTCCATCCCCACCTGTGCCTGATTCCCGATGGCGAGCGGTACAAGACGCTGCGCACGGTGGCGCGGATTTGGGATTTTTGCGTTGCCCGGCGGATAGAGCGCCGGGACCTGCTCGTGGCGCTGGGGGGCGGTGTCGTGGGCGACATCACCGGCTTTGCCGCAGCGACGTACCTGCGCGGACTGGCGTTCGTTCAGCTCCCCACAACCCTGCTGGCAATGATTGACAGCGCCGTGGGCGGCAAAACCGGCATCAACCACCGGGCCGGGAAGAACCTCATCGGCGCCTTTCACCAACCGGCCCTGGTTGTTGCCGACCTGGAAACCCTGACCACACTTCCGCGCCGCGAATGGAATGCCGGTTGGCACGAAGCCATCAAGTACGGGGTCATCCGGGACGCTGACCTTTTTGCCCGGCTCGAAGCCCGGTTGCCACTTGCCCTGAACCAGCCGCTGCCGTGGGACTGGCTGGCGGCAGTGGTTGCCGACTGCTGCCGGATCAAGGCGGCGATTGTCGCGCGGGACGAACGGGAGACCGGCGAGCGCAAGGTACTCAACTTTGGTCACACCGTCGGGCACGCCCTGGAGGCCGTGACGTGCTACCGGCGGTTTCGTCACGGAGAGGCCGTCGGGATTGGCATGGTGGCCGCCAGTCAGATTGCCGTCCGCCTGGGAAAGCTCGCCCCGGATGAGGCGCAGCGGCTGGAACAGCTCGTGCGGCGGGTCGGGCGGATGCCGGGCACGGACGGCCTCACCGTTGCGGACCTGCTGGAAGCTCTCCGGCACGACAAAAAAGTTTCCGAGGGACAGCTTCGTTTCATCCTGCCGTCCCGCATCGGCTCTGCCGAGGAATACCGTGGTTCGGTGGAAGACGTGCTCCCGGCGGCGCTGGCGGATACACTCGCCAGATTCTCACGGCGTCAGCCGGGAGACAGACTGCTGCCGGAGGCTGAAGGCGGCGCTGAAAGCTGAAAACCGGAAGGGTGCGGAAAGCCCGGTCAGGAAGCCGCTACTTCCGACCTGTTGCCCACACGTTTCTGGATGTAGGCAATGATGGCGTCCATTGTCGCGCCCGGTGTGAAGATTTCATCCACACCGGCGGCTTTGAGCTTGGGGATGTCTTCGTCGGGGATGATACCGCCGCCAAAGAGGGGAATATCCGCAATCCCCTGCTCGCGCATCAGCTCCAGAATGCGCGGGAACAGCGTCATGTGCGCGCCGGAGAGAATGGAAACACCGATGGCATCCACATCTTCCTGAACGGCGGCGGCCACGATTTGCTCCGGGGTTTGACGCAGTCCCGTGTAGATGACCTCCATTCCGGCGTCGCGCAAGGCGCGCGCAATGACCTTGGCCCCACGGTCGTGGCCGTCGAGTCCGGGCTTGGCAATCAGAATACGAAGGCGTCGTTCGGTCATAGTCTCCAACTTCTTTCGACCGGCTTTTCCCGGTCACGGTCAGGGAAGTGCCGCCAGCAACACCCGCTGGACGTTTCCACCCATCATGAGGGCAATCTCGGCTTCTGAAAATCCTTCTTCCAGCAAAGCATCGGTGATTTCCGCCAGGTGTGCCGTGTCGAAGGGTACGCTGACGGCCCCATCGTAATCCGACCCAAGGGCGACGTGCTCGACGCCGGCCACATCGGCAGCATAGCGCATGGCACGGGCAATGGAGCGGGCATCCTGGCCGCAGACAGCAGCAAAGAAGTATCCAATCCCGACAACGCCGCCCGTGCGCGCCACCGCCCGCAGTTGGTCGTCCGTGATGTTGCGCAAGCCGCCGCACGTCCCACGGACGCCGGTATGGGAAATGACCACCGGGCGTGTCGCCATCGCCAGCACTTCATCCATCACGGCTGGCGACGCATGGGCCAGGTCCACAATCATGCCCGTTTGCTCCATGCGCCGAATCAGCTCCCGTCCCATCTCCGTCAGGCCGCCTTTGACGAGTCCGTGGGCGGAGCCGCCGATTTCGTTGTCGAAAAAGTGTGTCGGGGCCATCATGCGTACGCCGGCGGCATAGAGGCGGTCCAGATTGGACAGATCGCCATCCAGGGCATGGGCCCCTTCAACCCCCAGAAAAGCCCCGACCAGTTTCGGATTCGATGCGCGGCGGGCCAGGAAATCACGCAGCTCATCCCGGCTGCGAACGATGATTAACTGGCCGTCGGAGCGGGCGGCAGCGGCCTCCAGCCGGCGGCACTGATACAGCGTCCGCTCGGTCAGGCTGGTCCAGGTTTTGGGCGGCCAGAGCTGCACGACGCTCAGGGCGGCAACAAGGTTGAAGCGGTTGCCATCCGTCCGCTCATTGTTCATCCCACGCGGTGCCTTGGTGACGATGGTAAACGCCTGGAGCGCCACATTGCCTTCCTGCAGACGGGGCAGGTCCACGTGGCCGCGCGTCCCACGCTGTAGCAGGTCACGGTTCCACAACAGCGTGTCGGCGTGCAGATCGGCAACGAACAGCCGGGCATGCAGCGCCTGCGCGCGTGGGGAAGGAGCTTTCCGGGTCGTCGCGGCGATGCCGTTCATCTGGCGCTCCGCGATTTCCGGCAACCAGATCAGGGCGGCGCCCACGAGCAGCAGCAGTCCCCCACCAATCACAGCCAGACGCCTTCTCCAGGTGCGCCGGCGGGCAGGGCGAACGTCCGGTGGTTTGGTTATGGCTGAAGTTGGCACTGCTTTGTTCAGGGCAGCCGTGCGGTCAGCGGGCCACGAGTCGCAGGTTGGGCTTGCGTTGGCTGGAGGGCAAACGGCGGGCATAGACCTCCAGAACAACCCGTGCCAGCTTGTCTGGCGCGTGGCGGACGACTTCCGTTTCTTCGACGAGATTGGCCGTCACGACCGGAATCCGATGGCGGTCAAACACAAGGAACTTGTCGGCGGCCACCCGCGCCGTTGGCGGCGGCCCATTCAGCCGCCGGATGGCTGACCGTCCGGTGAGCGGCCGGGAACCTTCGAGGCGGTAACGGGCCCGGGCCGCCGCCGAAATCCGGCCGTGATTGACAATGACGGCATCCAGCGTCGCCGGGGCCAGGGCCTCCAGCAGGGTGGCGACGTGGTCGGCAATGGAGAAATCGGTTGTCTCGCCGGGCTGGGTCATGAGATTGCAGATATAGACCTTCAGCGCGTTGGACGCGGCAATGGCCTCGGTCATGCCCGTCACCAGCAGGTTGGGGATGACACTGGTAAACAGCGAGCCCGGCCCGAGCGTGATGAGGTCAGCTTCCGCAATGGAAGCCAGCGTTTCGGGCAGCGGGTTGCAGTCGGGCGGATCAAGAGCAACGCTCTGAATGCGCCCACCGGCGGCGCTGATTTTTGATTCCCCGCGTACGATGAAGCCATCGTCGAGTTCGGCCACCAGGGTGACGTCAGCCGTGGTGGACGGCACAATCCTGCCCTTGATGGCCAGCACCTCGCTGCACAGCCGGATGGCTTCGACGAAATCGCCCGTGATCCCCGTCAGCGCCGCCAGAAACAGATTCCCGAAACTGTGTCCCCGCACGCTGCCCTGGCCGGGGAAGCGGTACTGAAACAGCCGTGCAAAAAGCCGCTCATCTTCCGAAAGCGCCACCAGGCAGTTGCGGATGTCGCCCGGCGGCAACATCTGGAACTCCTCCCGGAGACGTCCGGAACTGCCCCCGTCGTCGGTCACGGTGACCACGGCCGTCAGACTTTCAATACACTGGCCGGGCAGGCGGATGCCATCATCAATGACGTGGCGTTTCAGCCCCCGCAGCAGGGTGGCCAAACCCGTCCCACCCCCAATGGCAACGCACTTGACAGGTGATTGAAATTGTCGGGAAGCAGAAGAAGACGTTGTAGCAGCAGCCATACGTGCAGCGAACCAATCCATCTGGCAACAGAAAAGACAGCCACCTTCCCTTGACCGAGGGCCTTCCGCCGGCCAGGGGGAGGCGGAGTTCTGTTACCGGTTCATAGCACAATTTGGTTGCAGTTTTTGCTCGCAAATCTTCAGGAAGACCCGCGCCCGGTCGGCAATTTCGCTCTCCAGCACGAAGTCGCTCAACAGAAGCTGAAGGACATCCCGCGCCCGGTCGTAATCGGTTTGTTTGAACGACTCCATGGCCGTGGTGTAGAGGTTCAGGGCCTCACGTTCACGGTTCCGTCGCACGGAACTGGCTGTCGCCGGAGTGGAACTAACCGGCGCTGGTGGGGGCGGAGTCTTTTTGACTTTCCTGGCTTTGCTATCGGCCGAAGCGGCGGCCGGAGAGGGCTTCTCCGCCGTCTTTGGCGCAGTTGCCGGGGTGGTTTTGACGGCTTCCACCGTCTTGGCTTTCACGTCGGCTTTCACAGCAGCCGCCTCTGCGGAAGCAGACGCCTTGGAAGCTTTGGATTCTGCCGTGCGATGGACCGTCTTGCGCGCCGGGGCTGCCGACTGGCTGCGCGCCGACGCTTTCGAGGTCACTTCCCGGACGGCCTTGACCACGGCTTCCACCGCCTGACTGGTGCTGGCTTCTGCGGACCCCGACTCCGGAGTGGCCGTTTCAGCCGGACCAGACCTAGCAGCAGACTTGGCGGCACGCGCCTTGGCCGCACCTTTGGAGGCAACCGGGCCGGCCGCCGGTTGCGCGGGTGGCTGGCTGGCTGGCGATTCCGCCGGAGGAGACGACACAGACGACGTTTTCCGGCGTGTTTTCGGGGTGGCCGTGACCCCGGTCACGGCATTGGACGGTTCAACGGTGGAAGGCGTGGAAGGGGCTGGTTCGGAGGCGCGACGACTTGACCGGGTACGGGCCGCCCGTGTCCGGGAGGGCGTAGCTGGCGGCGTATCTGGGGCTGGGAGCGGCGTACCCGCTGCGAGTTTGCGTGAAGACTTCGGGCCGGAAACAGATAACGCCATTCGCAAGACCTCCCACAGACCGAAAAGATTGTCAAGATAACACTTTGATAGGAGTAACTTTTTATCCGGGCATGGTAACTCAGGCGATTGTCTTCTGTCAAGTAACTTACCAACCACCACAGCCTACCGGCGGCGGCTCAGAACGCCTGACCAAAGGTGACATGCACCTGGAAGTTGGTCAGCCGCCGATTGGGTGTGGCGACAAAAAACGGCGGGTCGATGAGGTAGGCGGCATCCACCCGCAGGGGTCCCAGGGGCGTTTTGATCCGAAAGCCCCCACCCAAACTGTTGGTCAGCGATCCCACACCAATGTCTGAAACACGTGCAAAGACGTTGCCGACATCGTAGAAGACAGCCCCTTCCAGGTTCTGCAGCAGGGGAAAGCGCACTTCCCCGGTGGCGGCTATCAGGGCATTGCCCCCGACCGGCGCATCGGTGACAGGATCGCGCGGGCCGGCCTGCTCAAATCCCAGCCCGCGCAGGGTTGTGGGTCCGCCGGAGAAAAAGCGTTCACTGATCGGGAGCGTCTGGGTGCCGCCATAAGGCTGCGCCAGGCCAACCTGCAGCCTGCCGGCCAGGATGACCGGCGACCGCTCTGTGACACGACGGTAGCCCTGGGCCTGCCCCAGAAACCGCAGAAACCGCTCGGAACCGCCGATGCGCGGAGTGGCCACGGTCAAGTCGGCGGAGACAAAGGAGCCACGGGTGGCATCGAGGGGCACATCCCGCGTGTCACGGACATACGTGGCGGAAAACGTCCCCAGATTGAGGGGCTGATCCGCGCGCTGGAGCGGAGGGTTCGTCACGCGCAGATCGAGTACCCGCACATTCTGTAACCGGTAGCGGAAAATCAGGGCGCTTTGCGCATCAAAACGGACTTCCGACTGAATGAGCGCCACCAGGCGCTGGGCCGTAAAGCTGACCCGCGCCTGCCGTTGAAACAGTCCCGATATGAGAATTGGCGCGGTGACGCCATCCGTCAGGGTGGTGACCCGTGGCAGGTTGAAGCGCGGAAACTGATAGGAAACCTGCGCCAACTGCTCCCGCCGGCTGAGGCGGACAATGAAGCTGCCGACTTCCAGCCGACCGAACATATTGGCATTCGACAGCTCAAAGGAGCCGCGCGGGCCGTCGTTGGTCTGGTAGCCAAACCCGTAGGCCAAGGTGTACGGCTTTGCCTCAATGACATCCAAGGTCACATCCGCCAACGCATCGGCGGGCCCCGTCGCTCGGACATAAGGCGTCTGAAGCAATACCTGCCGAAACGCCCCCGTCGCATAGAGCGCCTGTTCGGCCTGATTCAGCTTGTCGCGCCGCAGGCGTTCTCCCGGCCGGATGGCAAGGAAGCGGCGCAGGGTTTGCTCCGAGGTTCGTCCGCGCGTGCCGATGATGACCCGGTTGACCGTAAAGCGCCGCCCTTCCTCGATTTCATACACGAGGCTTACCTGTGCCGGATCGCCATTGGTTTCTTCGAGTTCCTGCCGAATCCGCACTTCGGCAAACCCTTCGCTGAGGTAAAGCGCCGTGAGGCGCTCCAGGTCGGCGCGTACCCGCGCCTGCGTGACCACCTCGCCAGCTTCCAGTTTCAAGACCTGTTTGAGCCGTTCCGCTTCGAGAAGCTGATTGCCCTCTAGGCGGATGTCAGCCACCTGCGCCTGCGGCCCGGGCTCCACCTGGAACAACACCGTGAGGGCTTCATCGCTCAGCCCGGTGCCAATCCGCCGTTCCACCACCTGGGCCTGCAAATACCCGGCGTTGCGCAGATCGCGCAGAATCACCTCGGCATCCCGCGCCAGGGTGTCTTCGGTGACCAGGCCGCGCGAAGGTGGAATGAGCGATGCCGGGCGGGTCTGGAAGTCGCCGGCAACATCGCGGTACGCCAGGACTTCCGTCCCCACAATACGTACTTCCTGCACCCGGTAGCGGCGATTCGGCTCAATGGTATAGGTCACGATAACCCGGTCTTCATCCACCCGGCGCTGCCGCGACCACTCGACTTCGGCAAAAAAATAGCCCCGCTTTTGCAGGGTGAGGAGCAACTGGCGGGCCCCGTCCTCCAACGTGAAGTCATCGAGACCGCCATCGCGGAGCACTGGCAGGATGCGGCGCTGTTCTTCGCGGCGCAGCTCAAAACCAGTGACATTGACCGTAACGGCCGGACCCGAGGTGACCGTCACCGCCACCGCCACCCGGTTGGTGGCCGGATCATAGGTGATGCGCGGCTCACTGATGCGCGGATCAAGGTAGCCCCGCGCCACGTGCAAAGCGCGGATGCGCTGGAGGTCAGACTGGACAAAGTCTATGGCGTAGGGTGTTCCCACCGGGTGCTGGATGATTTTGGCGTCGAAGTCACCGGGTGGAATTTTCAGGTCCCCGTCAATCTGCCAGGCGCCGATGAGGGCCCGCGGCCCCGGCGTGACGACAAAGGTGACCCGCGCCCGGGCGGCATCATTTGGCGGTGCGACCCGCGCCCGGATGGAAGCCTGGAAATAGCCGCGCTCGCGGTACAGCAGACGCAGGGTTTCTTCACTCTCGCTGAGGACGCGCGCGGTGATTTTGCTCCCCCGTTCCAAGGCCGGCAGCCGTGGCAGGAGTTCTTCCACAGGAAAGATGGTGTCGCCCTCGAAGACGACTTCGGCAACCCGGAGCTGGCGGGTGAGGACAAACCGAACCCACACCCCATCATCACCTTCGGGTGTCGTGAACACCTCGGCGTTGGCGACCCGCCCCGAACGGTGTAACCGCACGAGCGCGGCCCGCAGGCGGGCGGCGGTCAAGGGTTCACCGACCTGCAAACCGACGATTTCCACCAGGGACGGCTCCGGGGTAAACCCTTCTTCAACCTCGATGGTGAGACGGGTGATGGTACGTCCATCCAGGCGCCCGACCGGGGGACGCGGGGGAGCAAGGGCGCCCGAACTCTGTACTGCGGGCAGTACGTTCTGCGCGCCAACTGACAAACCAGCGAGCGCCAACCACACGCCCACAACCAGCCACCGCCGTAGCCACATTTCCAGTGCGGTTGGGTTTGGCTGGTGTCTCATCCCGGCCGGCCCTGTCCCGGTCAGGCGCGAACCGGCTTCTGTTTTTCGTTCCCACGCCAACATCGGGGTGCGATTATGGGTCATGGTTTCCGTGCGCGCTACTCACGGGCCGATGCCGGTGCATCTTCACGCCCGCCCGGCGCGGAAGACATGGCTGCCGCACGATAGCAGCGGGGCACGCGCGCCGTCAGCGCCGTTGTGGCTTCAAGGGCAATACTGCCCATCACGGCTGCGTATTCCTCCGCCGTGATGGTTGTCTCCCCTTGGCTGCCAATGAATGTCGCCACGTTGCCTAAGGCCACATCCGGCACGTCGGTGACATCGAGCATGGTCACATCCATGCTGACCCGCCCGATGATGGGCACTTTCCGGCCACACACCAGGGCCTGACCGCGGTTGGACTGGATGCGGTGCAGTCCGTCGCCGTAACCCAGCGGGACGGTGGCCACCCGCGTGGGACGGCGCGTGACAAAGGTGCAGCCGTAACCAAGCGGTGTGCCGGGCGGAACGGTCTTCAGCCCCAGAATGCGCGCATGGAGCGACAGTACCGGCTGGGTTGGCGGCGGCGGAAACGCCGGAGACAGGGCATCTCCAGCAATGCCGTACAGCAACCCGCCCAGGCGAACCAGGTTGCCCGCCGCCTCCGGCAGGAAAGCGTGCAAACCGGCGCTGTTGGCCAGATGGATGTAGCGCGGCGTCCATCCGGCCGCCCGCGCCTGGTGCACCGCCCGCGTGTGGCGTCGTATCTGGTCGCGTGTGAAATCGGCATGCTCCGGCAGGTCAGCCGAAGCAAAGTGCGTCATCAGGCCATCCAGGCGGAGGTGCGGGCAGGCTTTGAGGCGCTCCAGGACGGCGGCGAACTGGTCAGGCGACAGCCCCAGACGACCAATTCCGGTGTCTATTTCGAGATGGACGGCCACCGTCCGCCCGGCTTGGGAAGCGGCCTGTTCCAGAACCGGCAGGTAGTCCGGGTCAGGCAGCGTTGTGGCCAGATCATAGTGAACAATGGCGGCTTCCTGCCCAAACCAGAAGCCGCCCAGAACGAGAATGGGGCGGGTAATCCCAGCCCGGCGCAGAGCCACGCCCTCTTCCGTTGTGGCCACGCCGAACCAGTCAGCCCGGACAACGTCCTGAAGAAAGGTTGCCACCGGCAGCAGGCCATGGCCGTAGGCATTGGCTTTGACCATGGCCATAACTGGCACGCCAGCGCGCCGCCTGAGCCACCGGTAGTTTTGTAGAAGCCGCGCGAGGTCTATTTCAGCCCAGGCTGAAAGGTGGGGAGACGAGGCATCCGTGATACCCAGCTCCCCTTCATTGCAGCTCGACACGGTCTCCGACAACAGCTTCACGGGTCGTACGGGTCAGCACCCCGACTGCAGTATTGGCCTCCGTACGGACAATCACAATCTCACCCACGAGTGTCCGTGGCAGTTCATTGCGGGGCGTCCGTTCTGCTACCTGCGGGTAGCCCTTCTGTGAAGAAGCCAGCGACGAGTTGTCACGGGTACGGAAACGATCGCTCGAAAAACCATTACTGCGAGACTGTCCAATCTTGTCATCCCGGAAACGGGAAACGGTGTCACTGGCCAGCGGGCGATAGACCGTCAGGTAGTCACCAACCTTGAGGCCGTTGTCGGCTCCAAGGTTGATGTACACCACATCGTTACGCACGAGCTGTTCACGGGAAAGCTGCCCGGCCAGAATCTGCCCCGTTGCCCGCCCGGTCGGAGCGCCGACGACCGAGAGCGGACGGTATGGACGCACGGTTGGAATCGGCCGCCGCTCGTAGGGGATGAGGGCATCCCCCAGGTTGACCGTGCCGGTGCAAATCAGCGTGATTTCGCCAGTCGCCGAGGTATCGCGCACTTCAGTGATGCGGAGGACACCCAGTTCCTGCACGAGTGTCCCCAACTTACGCCGGCGGTCGGCGAGGTCATAAACCGGGCCGATGTTGCGCACAATCTGGTACTCGGCACCGGTTTGCAGGTTCGCATCGCGTCCCCGGTTGATATACACCAGATCGCCCTGCGAAAATTGGCGGACATAGGCTTCCTTTTCACTTCCGACGATTTGCAGGTCTTCCGGCGCAGCTTCCCCGATGTAACCAGCGCACACGCGCATGGCTTCGGACATCACCGAGCGCGGCACCGTGGCTTCGGCTGGATTCTGCGCACGGGCGAGGCCGCTGACGGCCACGACAGCAGTAAGGGCAAGACCGGTCAGGGAGCGGACCGATGCCAGGCGAAGGGAGGTAAGTGACATGTCAGCACCTTCTGTGAAATTTCGGCTCACCAATGGTTGAAAGATAGCGGGACGGTGAACCGATGGACTCGACCTGGAACAAGCACATTAGTTTGTAATGTACGCTACGAGTTAGCAGAAATGACGGCCGGGCGTCAACTGCGGACTCGATGCAGCCACTCATTGAGCGTCGCCACGACCGCTGCCGCCCGGCCGGGGACGGCGCGGCGCGCTCCACACGGAATCCTGGCCTCACCGGCAGCGACAAACTGACGTTCAACAAACACCACAGGTCTTGTGGTAAAAGCATTTTGCCTTTTTCGCAAAGCTGTGCTACACCGCCGCCACATTTTATTCAAGGAGGTTTTGCCATGTGGTCTGCCGGCTTTTGCCTGCGTCACCGTTGGGCGTGGATGGCCCTGGTGCTTTTCGGTACGGCTTTCAACTTTGCTTCCGGGCAAGCGCCCGACAGCGTGCGGCCGTCTCAGGCGTCGCCGGAATCATCTCCGCCGGTCAAGCACATGGCCGTCCTGCGCCGTCAGGCAGAACAGGGGCTACCACCAACGCCAACTGAAGTTGCGGAGTTCTGGAAAACCAGCGGGAGAATGAGTTATCAGGCGGTCAAAGCCCATCAGGCCGTCATCTTTCAAAGGGTCGCGGCTCGCCTTCAGCGAGAGGGGGTGACATCTCGGCCTTTTTTGCTGCTTCAGCAGAATCTCTGGTATCCGGCTCTGCACCAGGAGTTGATGAGAACGTCCCACTTTCGGGCAACGGTGCGGCTGGGTAATCGGATTGGAGGGGTGTATGTCGCTGATACCGTGGTGGCGCCAGAGCGGGTGGAAGTTGACGAAGAGACCGTCATCATCGCACGGTCTGTTGTTGTGGAAGGAAAAACACTCGTCATTCGGATGAACCACCCTGTCTTCCTTTTCCATGCAACACCGATTTGCTTTACCGAGGCGTCCGTCGGGCGCGTCGTGTTTGACACCAGCGGACAGGGGTACCAAGACAGGCCCGCCGAGCAAGCGCAGCAGGGGCGGGACAGCGTTCGACGGGAACAACAGGGTGATGACCGAAGTGGTAGGCCGGGAGATTCTGAACCGGCCAGCAAGCCAGGGAAAACAGGCGATAATGGCCAGGCCGGGGCAGATGGAGACGCTGGTAACTGTACAAATGGTCCGAACGGGAAGCCAGGAGTAAACGGGGCAAAAGGCCAGGATGGCACAGATGGGGTGGGCGGTGGCGACGGAAAGCGAGGTGGTGATGCCACCCAAGAACTTACGTACACAACACCGTGCAATGCGCAGCCCGGCAATGCCTATGTGTTCCGCACCAATGGCGGCGACGGCGGCGGCTGCACCGAGTATTACTGGGCTTTTTATGCTTCGTATGATGGCGGGTTGACCTGGATATTGGTCTCCACGGCCTATGCCGGCTGCTGGTAATCGCGGCGCATGAACCCGTTACAACCTTGCTGTTTCGTTCCGCCGTCCAGTCCCATCGTGCCAGTCCCCTCGTGACTGGGCATCACAGCCAACCACGAACCACCAGCGCGTCAAGTCTGCTGACGACTCAGCCATTCGTTGAGGCTGGCGACAACCGCCGCCTGCTCGCCGGGGGTTTTGGCCGTGCTCTCGACGCGGAATTTGACCGTAAACCGTCCGTCGGAATATATCCCTTCGATGCCCTTCGCGCCGCAGCGAAAGCGCGTGCGCTGGGGCAGGTCGGGGTTGAAGTAGAAGGTTGCACACTGTACGACCTGCTCAACTTCATCCGTCACCTTCTTCATGAAGACTTCCACTTCCGGGTGCTCCCCGGGCCAGCCGGCATCTTTTTCCAGCCGGGGCGGATGCTTTTGCAACGCCTTGGGGGGCAGCACTTGGCTGCGGTCGGTACGGAAGCGTTCGCGAAAGGTCTCGTGAAAAATCTGCCCGACCGGCGACAGCTCCAAGTAGTCCTGCCCGTCAATCGGGACCCGTTCAACCAGGCTCTCGTATGTTTCCTGCCATTCCTCGGCATAGGTGGATGCCGGAACGGGATCGGATGTCCGTTCCAGGTCGTACAGCATGCCGCTGGCACGCATCCACACCTCGAAGTCAAAGGCCACGGGCAGGGGCGGAAAGGCGATGATTTCGCTGAAGAGTTCGTGCTTGTAAAACACCGGAATGCCCAGAGCCTGGCCGAGCAGTACGGCAACGGCTATCTGCGCCTTGTAGCCGCCGGTGGCATTGATGGCGCAGGCTGCGGCTGAACGTTCCCGGACGATGCGGCAGACATTCCGCGCCAGGTTGCGCAGCCCTTTGGTACGGAACCGCTTGGGGTCCCCGTCCTGCAAGTCTTCCACTTCGACGGTCTCCACCAGAGCGTGACCCTTGTTCAGGTAGTAATCCTTGAGAATGGCCGCGATGTCGCGTCCCTTGTCCGTGCTGGAGTGAAGAAAAAACAGCCCACAGTCTGCCGGGATGTATTCTTTTTCAACCAGACTGGCAATGGAGTTGATCTCGGCGCCGCACACCCGGTCATCTGCTGGCAAAGCGTGCAGGGCTTGGGCAACCCCCGGCCAGTCGCCGCGCTGGCAGGCCTCGGCCAGCGGCCGGTATTCCGGCTTGATACGGCTGTCGGCCAGGTCTTTCTTCAGGGCTTCCAGGTTGGGCTGAAACAGACTCGTGCCAACGGTACAGATCAGAATGCATGGCTTGTTCACCGACGACCTCCTTTGAGTTGATGGCCAGGGCCCTTTTTCGTCTTGTCCTGGGCTTTCTGGGCGCGTTGTTTTTCTTCCTCAGTCGGCCAACGAAAACTCAGTGAGTCGCCAGCGCTGGCGACGATGAGTTCCACCTCTTCACCGGGCTGCTTGTCGCCTGGCACTTCTTTAGTATTCACAATCGGGCCTTCTCGGCGGCTGTCTAGGTGGCGCGCCTTCCAGCCGCCTTTTTTGGTCTTCTCTTCCAGAAGCATGGCTTTGACTGTGTTTCCAGGGGAAAGCAATGAGGCGGTTGACGCAGATGTGCTCCCCGCTGCCGGACTGGAAGATGCTGGCCTCTGTACCCTTGGTGGTGACAAGCCGGCACGCCGTCTCAGGTCACTTTCAACATCTTTGAGAAACTCTGTCAGGAATTCCCGGCTGGTCTCAAGGTTTGGGAGGTATGCCGATGGAAAAGCCACGATGCGCACCGTCCAGCCCTGCTTGCCATCTTTACGGGGGGCAAGGTGAATGTGCACCGGCGAAGCATGCCGATCTTTGACGGGCGGGCGGGGGGTGAAGCTCCCCTGCACGGGTGGGCCAATCCGGCGGGGCAACCCCAGGGCTTTCTTCTCCAGCTTATGCTTGTACTTTTTGGCAAACGCCTGATAGGCAAACCCCACCTGGTCGAGTACGCTCCAGACATCCGGCCAGGAAAAATCAACTTCAACCGGGCCCAGCTTTTGCGCCAGTTCAATGGCATCCAGGTTAAGTCTGGCTGCCAGGCCTAACTTTTCGCGCAAGCGTTTTGCAAAACACACGGGGTTGTCAGCAGTACCAGCGGCTTCTGCCCTTCTGTGGAAGGGACTTCACGCGGCCAGGCAAAGGGTTCTTTCAGCCGGTGGCACAGCACGTGGCGGCTTTCACCGCCAAAAGCCAGGGTTGTCAACTTGTCCAGCGCGCCCGCTGGCGCGTCGTCCGGCAGGCACACTTCGGCATAGAGAAACACGCCCTGCTTCAGCGCCAGAAAACCACGTCCGTAAATCTGTGACTCCTCACTGACCAGGCGTTCGGGCGAAATGCCGATGCCGATGCGGTAATCCAGTCCGAACAAATCGCCTGCCGGGACAACTTCCGTAGCAGAAACCGGTTTGCCTTCGAGAAAGTGGAACAGCCCGGCGGGCGTCAGATAGCCTTCGACCGGCTCGGTGACGACCGCTTCTTTGAGCCACAGCGGACGCCGTTGCTCTTCCGGCACAGGGTGCCAGCCGGGGAGTTCTTCCTGCAGGGGGGCCAGGGCAAAAAGCTGTTGGCCGCCGGTTTTCCCTTTGGCCCGGTGCAGCGTCGCCGGCGCCGGCACGAGCACTTCGCATGGCGTAGCGGGGTTTTTGTCCCACCGGGCCAGCCAGGGGCCACGTACGGCCAACGCACCGATCCAGTGCGCCTCCGCGCTGCAAGCTTCGCGTACGGCTTCGGCAAACGGCTTTCCTTCTTCCAGCGCGTGCCGTAACCGGCCGAAGTCGCAGCCGGCAGCCTGCATGAGCGCCGTGCAGATGGCTCCGGCCAGGGTTTGCGGGAGCGGCAAACCGCTGAGCATCTGCTCGGTGCCGTCCATGAAGGGCCGCCCGTCGCGGAAAAAAAGCACATCAAGTGCTTCCAGGCACAAGCCGACGGTCTTCATCGCTCCCTTCACTCCTTTCCTCCCCGCGCCATAAACGACGCCGTATGGCAGAGCGTGAGAAAATGCCTGAGCGCCTCTCCGACCGAAGCAAAACGCGGGCGGCTCCCTGAAGCGACCTTTGCATTCGTGAAGGCCTCAAAATCCGCAACGAGCGCATCAGGCGGGAGAATTGGCTTTTCCGCCCGCCCCAACTGCCGCCGTATCTCGGCCTGGATGGCTTCCCTGGGAAGGGCGGCCAGGGTATGCCGCCCGGCGTACAGGTGATAGGCCCACCGATCCGAAGCCCCGGCAAGAAACGCCTGTTTCCACTTCGTCACCACCGGGACAAAGCCCCACGGACAGATGGCTGTTGTGTGCTCGCCCGACCGGCGGCGGACGGTTATGGCCAGGGCATCGCGGCCGGCATCCTTGGCCTGCTCTTCGGCGCGGCGTGCATCCTGCAATGCCAGCCGGAGATCGTCCTTGGCGTGAACAAGCACCAGCCCGCCCGACAGCGTGGCCCGCGAACCCATCAGCAGGTAGCTGTCTTCTCCATACCAGTTGGCTGTGTAGGCGGCTTGCAGTTCATGGGCGCAGTCCAGGGCGGTGCTGAGCGGCAGCAGCGCCAGGGTGTCATCGCCGCCGGAATAAATGACCGTTCCGCAATGCTTGGCAACGACCTGTGGGACGACGTGCAGGGCAAAGTTGGCCAGCGCCGTGCTGATGGCGGCATGCAGCGCCGGGCCGACCGGGCGTTTGGCTTCCAGCCCGGCTCGCTGGTGCAGATTTTCGTAGTAGGTGACAAGTTCAGGGTGCATCACCTCCCGCACCGGCGGCGACTTTTCACCCCGCAGCCAGCCGCCAAGCTCATCGCCGTCAAGCTTGAGAATGGCGTAGTACACCGGCGGCTGGCCGTGTTCTTTTTTGGCCGATGCGATGATTTTCCAAAGTTCCGCCGGGCAGGAATCGGCGTCTTCGGGATTCTCGTCCGGTCGGGACCAGTACAGCCAGTTGCCGTTCCAGGGCTTTCTCCAGTCCCGCCGCCAGTCAATTCCGGCCTGCCGCAACCAGTCAGCAGCCGCGACAGTCCAGGTATCCGGGAAACGCAGATCGTCGGTTGAAAGCTTCAGTTCCTCTTTCAGAAAGGCCGGCGCGGCAAATCGCTTGACCAGCCCGATGGCGCACAAGCCTTCGCCCGGCCGCAGACGAACGCCCTCGATACTCAGGCCAGGCTCTGACGCCGAAAGCGCATTCCAGAACTGCCTTGACGCGCCGAGTTCGTCCGGCCCCATCTGCTCGAACGTTCCCAGCAACGTACACTTCTGCGGGAAGCGCTCACCATTCTGAACCGGTGGATTGGGCGGGACATGGCGAACAGTGCGGTGAGCGGCCAGCGACCGCTGCGCCAGCTCGACCTGATGCTGCCAGCGCCCGGCGTGTTCCTGGTTGTAGCCCGGTTGTTCACTCTTGGGAATGGCACGGGCAAGCTGACGGACGGCCGCCGCGTTGGGAAAGGCTTCCTCGAAGGAAGCCGTGCCGGCAAGCAGGCGGGCAAGGGTTTGGTCAATGTCTTGGGCAGAGCCGCCCAGCGGCAGCACAGCCGTCGCCACGTTGAAGTAGTTGTTGATTTGTGCGTCCCAGCGCTTGTCCCACCCTTGGCAGGCGTTGCCCAAAGGTTGCTGGAGAACGGCGCGGACGGCATCCGCCAGTTTCTTGATGGCATCGTCGGCAGCCTGGCGGCAGCGTTTGGCTAACTTTTGGGCAGCCGTACCGTCTTTGCCCCACGGCACAAGGGCCGGAAACCGGTGTGGCAGCGAGGGCGTCATCCGCAGTTCGGTTGGCGGCAGGGACACTTGCCCGTGCAGTCCTTGTGTGTTGTGCAGCCACAAATCCACCAGCGGAATACCGCGCAGGGAAGGGTAGATGAGCGCTGTCGGGCCGAGGTCTTCAAGAATGGGCTTCATCGCCTGAAACGCCAGCCACGACAGGATCATGCTGCCTGACCACAGATCGCGTACGGTTCGCGCCGCCTCGATAAACCGCTGGACAGGCCCCAGCGCAAAGGCCAGCAGGGCTTCTCCGCCGCCAGCGTCAAGGGCTGCCCGAAAAGCGGCGGCCGTGTCGGCGTGATGCCAGATGGTATGGTCTGGCGTCCGCGTGTCCGCCGGAAGCAAGGCGAAGCACGGGTGAACGTTCGTCGCCAGTGCCTCCGGCCAACACCGCCAGATGGCCAGCAGGCGTATGCGGTATTCGTTCGCAGGCAAACCGCCGACGATAGCCTGAAGCTGCTGTTGCTCAGCCTGCGTCAAGGCGTCATCCAGCGGCGGCACATCGAGGTGTTTTGAGGCGGCCGACAGCGGATGGAAGATACGCAGTTGGCTGTTTTTCGGCGCAACGGCCCGCTCGCCCTCTCTTCCGGCTGTTGGCATGGGAAGGCGTTCAACCGCTGAAGCCAGCGGATCGGCCGTTGTAGCAGCTTCTTCGAGGCGGCGGCTTTCCTCTTCGCCGACCACAATGGCGGCATACCGGCGGGCGCGGTCAACGTGTCCGCGAATGGCGAGTGCCTTGTCAGGCGGGTCGTGCAGGTAGGTAAGCAGAATCTTTTCCCAGTTGGCAGCCAAGGGTGTTACCTCCCGCAGTCCGGCCATAGCCAAGCGGGGTCCGTATCAAGCCCTTCCCAAGGGCCTTGGCACGGCAAGCGTGCCTGGCAGCTACGGCGTCCCAGAGTGTTTTGCAAGTGGTTGTACTTTCTCTGTTTTACTCTGCCAGCCAGCAACACTTCAACAGAAACCATAAGGAGTGAACCTCTGGCAGGCATATTGCGCAGACAGAGCTTGACGTCGGCCGGAAACCGTTACCGTGGTGTGCCTTCTGGCAGATAGCACCGGAGCAACACCTTGAGCACGCCCGGCGTGGTCGCGTGCTCGAAAGCGCGCAGCCCGTCGTCCAGGTCATAGACCGCCTCGACGAGCGCCTGTGGGCTGACCTTGCGTGCGGCGAGCAGTGCCAGCGCGGTTGGCATATCGCCACAGCGCGACCCGACCAGCGTCACTTCCGGGACGACAACCGCCGCCGGGGGGAGCATCCAGGGTGTCGCGGATGTGGACTTGAGCACGACCGTTCCACGGGGGCGTACCAGTCGCAGGGCCTCGGCCAAACCGGTGGCGCGCCCGGAGGTTTCCACAACGACCTCGAACCGGCGGTTTGCCGACCGAAGTTCATCCGCGTGGCGGGTTGCGATGCCGGCCCCGGCCGCAACCGCCAGCTTGCGTGCGTGACGGCCGATGAGTGTCACGGCAATCCCATGCGCATGCAGCACCTGGGCAATGAGCTGTCCAAGCTTGCCGTCACCCAAAACGGCCACTGACTGCCCTGGCCGGCAGGAAACCTGCTCCAGGATGCGGCAGGCGGCGGCCAACGGCTCGGCAAAGACGGCGTCCAGATCACTGACGGTATCGGGCACGGCGTAGAGGTTGCGCAGTGGCAGCGCCAGGTATTCGGCAAAAGCGCCGTCGCGCTGGCGGATGCCGATGACGGTGCGTTGCGCGCAGTGGTGTCTGTCGCCGGCTTGACAGGCTTCACACGTGCCGCAGGCCACGTTGATGTCTCCGACGACCCGCCGCCCGATCCAGGCAGCATCGGGGGCCGCAGCCACGACGCCGACAAATTCGTGTCCAAGTGTGCCGGAAAAGCCGGTGTAGCCCCGTACGATGGCGGCATCCGTCGCACAGATACCGGCATAAGTCACCCGGATGACCGCTTCTTCGGGCATGTCCGGCCGGGGGATTTCGGCAAGCTGTAATTGTCCGTTGACCAAACGCAGCGCCTTCACCGGCCACACCTCGCACAGTGGACAGTCTGATGAACGCCCGACTATGATGCCCGATTTCGCGCCATGCGCGCATAAGGGACAACCTCAGACGTGCAGGTATTCACCATGCCAGATACTGCCAGTCAGTTTATTGAGTTTCTGCGCCGCCACGACGACGAAGCCTGGGCGGCGATTGTTGCCAGCCTTCTGCCCGATGTGCATCCCGTTGACCAGAACGCGCTCCGGGTGTGGTTTGCTTTTTACCCGGTCAAGCTGTTTCGCATGCTGACCGAAGATGAAGCGCGCGCCCGGCAGGACTGCCTGCTCAACGGACGCTACCGCCTCGCCGACCATATCCACACCTCGCACTGGTTTTTCTATGGGCACCGTTTCTGGCCGAAAGTCCAGAAAGCCATGTTGACCGACCTCCGCACCCCGCCCCGGACAACGCTGGAAAACTACATTCGCCAGGCGGCGCGGCGCACCGGACTCGATCCGGGACTGGCACTGGGCATTACGGCGGTGGCTTACGCCACCCTGCAACAGGTCGGCGAGGAAGCCTTCTCGACGCCCCCGCCGCCAATGGATGTGCCGCCGCTGGAGCCGGAGTTGATTGTTGCCGAGCGTCGGCGGCCGGAGCCACGTACCCTGTGGGACATGCTCCTGCGCAGTGAAATCAACCAGACCTACACGATTCGCTTTGATGAACAGAACCCGGCAGCGAAGTTTCAGGCCATCTCCGGCCAGCCGCTGACCATGGCCGCCGGACAGATGCCCAATGCGGCGTCGTACAAGGAAAAGGACCCACGCTGTGTCGCGGGACCGATTCCTACGGAATGCCAGACCGGGGCCTGTGGCACGTGCTGGATTGGTGTACTGAGCGGCGCTGAAAACCTCAGTGCGATTACGCCCTTTGAAGTCACGCGCCTGAAAAAAATCGGCTATCCGTACGATGGGACAGCGCACCCGGTCATCCGCCTGGCGTGCAAGACGGTCTGTGAAGGCAAGGCTTCGATTGTCATTCCACCGTGGAATGGCGTTCTGGCCAACTGGGACCACCCACCGGTTCGGGGCTAGCCTTGGTAGCCGTGTATTCCACGGATACATACCTGGGGGTACACACCTGGGGGTACGCGCCTGGACAGCGGCGGAACAGGAATTTTGGCCGGTCCAGTCCACGCAGCCTAACGCTCGTCCCTGAAAGCAAAGGTCATGAAGCAAGCAATCAAGGCTTTCATCAAGAGGCTCCCATTCATCAGAGACCTCATTCAACAGGTGAAAAACCAGGGGGCCTTTCCGGCGGGACACTACTATTCTCCCATTCCTTCAAAAGAGGAGGTTCTTCACTATGTACAGACAAGAGGTACACCAAAGAATGAACTGCCCGGTATTAATCTCAATGAGGATGAGCAGCTTGAGTTGCTCAAAGAATACATAAGTTTTTATCCAGACATATCCTTCCCGGAAGAGCAAAAGTCAACTCACAGATACTATTACAACAATCAATGGTTCAGTTACTCTGATGCTATTTTTCTCCACTGCTTTCTAAGAAGATACACACCAAAGAGAATCATCGAGGTCGGTTGCGGATTTTCATCCGCCTTGATACTGGACACAATTGAAAAATTCTCTTTCTACAAGCCCGAAGTTACTTTCATTGAGCCGTACCCTGATAGACTCTTAAGCTTACTCAGAGAAGGTGATATAGAACGATTCAGGTTAATTGAAAAAAAGGTTCAGTCAGTTCAGCCTGATGTTTTCAGAGCACTTGAGTCAGGCGACCTCTTGTTCATTGACTCGAGCCATGTTGTAAAGTGCGGAAGTGATTTGCAGTTTCTCATTTTTGAAGTTTTGCCGTATCTTAAACCTGGAGTTTTTGTTCACTTCCACGATATTGCCTATCCGTTTGAATACCCTTCTGAATGGCTGCTTGAAGGCCGATACTGGAATGAAAATTACTTCCTGCGAGCATTCCTGTCATACAACTCAGAGTGGAGTATCCATTTTTTCACTACCTATGTTTACTTTAGGTTCGGCGACCTGATTAGGGAGAAAATGCCTTTGTGTACCAAGAACCCAGGCGGCAGCTTGTATATTCAGCGTGAGCAAAGAGCCTGACGAGACAGTTTCCGTATTTCAGCCTGAAACCTGTGGTACCCCGACGCACGTAAGCAGCCCGTCTATGCGCCCAGTGCCAGCCGTTGGCGCAGGCTCGGTACCGGCTCCTGCTCGGCGTAGGCTTCCAGCGCCGCCTGCACTGCCGGTTGCCCCAGAAATGGACGAAGCGCCTGAACTGACAACCGGCGGATGTACCCACGGCGGCAGGTCAACCCGCGCAGTACCAGCGGCTCGACAGCCCGTTCATCCCCCAGCACGGCCAAGGCCCGCGCCGCATGAAACGCCAGGTCCTCATCCTCCGCCGCCAGCAGGGGATGCACCACCTCGCGCATGTCCCGGCCAAGCCGGCCCAGGGCAATCGCCGTGTAGTGGCGCAATCCCTCGCCAATCTCACCCGCATAAAGGGCTTCGAGCGCCGGCACACTCGCCGCGTCACCCAACTCGCCCAGAGCAAAGACGATTTCAGCGCGTGACAGCGCCACCCGCCGTTCCGCCGTCAGAAGCTGCTCCAACGGCTCGCGTACATCGGCTTCACCCAGCAGTGCCAGCGCGTGCAGGCACATTTCATGCACCTGCTCGTTGAGCTGCCCAAAATCATCACCGATGCGAATATCCCGCAGGGACTTCAAAGCCGGAACCGCCTCCGGCAGACCGAGCCGCCCCAGCGCAACAGCGCAGGCAAAACGCACCCCCGGCCGCCAGTCCGTCAGGCAGTGGGTCAAAGGTTCGCAGGCCCGCGCGTCATTCATATCGCCCAGCGTCAAAGCCGCATCTTCGCGCAGGAAAGACTGCTGCTCACCCAGCCGCAGATCGCCCAGCGTGGCCACCAGCGGCTCGAAGGCGCGTACGTCGCCGTAGTCCCCCAGGGCAATGGCCAGCGCCCCCCGGACGTGGGGCAACAGCCCGGTGTCCGCCTCCAGCCAGGCCGCCGCTTCATCGGCCGCCTGCTGCCGCTGGGCATCCGGCGCACCTTCGTTACACAGCACCGTCATGAGCCGTTGTGCCCGGTCACGGGCCTCATTTTCCTGAGCGGCTGCCTCCGCCCCAAAATCGCCCAGCCGGGTTTTGTAGGGACAGGCCGCCACAAACGGACAGTTGACACAGGACAAGTACATTGCCAGCGCCGGGCACAACCCACGGGTCTGCTCACTGGGACGCGCCGCCATGGACACAAAGGGATTACCGGGAGCCGCCATCGGGAGACCTCCTGAAACCTGCGATCACCAACCCCAACATCTGAAAAACCCAAAAACCTGAACCCAGGCCCGCCAACCGCCGGACCGGAAGCACCAAACCCCTGCGTGCGCCACCGGGCGAAGGACATCCTTACGGCCTGCTCTTTTCAATCTAGTGCCGGGCAGGTAAGGTTCAAAGTCCATTTCCGGTCTTCCTTTCCAACTTTCCTTTGCAAAGCGAGAGCCACCCATGACGGACACACGACAGGAACGCAACAAAGCCATTGATGCCGCCATCGCCAGCCTTGAAAAGCAGTTTGGCAAGGGTGTCGTGATGCGCCTGGGCGAGCGGCAGGCCATCGAGGTGCCGGCCATTTCCACGACCTGCCTGAGCCTCGATGCGGCCATCGGCATTGGCGGTGTGCCCCGGGGGCGGATCGTCGAAATCTACGGGCCGGAATCCGGTGGCAAAACGACGCTGGCCCTGCACGTCGCCGCCGAAGCCCAGCGCACCGGCGGACAGGTGGCCTTCATTGATGCCGAACACGCGCTCGATCCGGGCTATGCCGCCAAACTCGGCGTGGATATTGAAAACCTCTTTGTCTCGCAGCCGGATAGTGGCGAGCAGGCGCTGGAAATTGCGGAAGCCCTCGTCCGCTCGGCAGCGTTCGATCTCGTGGTCGTGGACTCCGTGGCGGCACTCGTTCCCAAAGCCGAACTCGATGGCGACATGGGCGACTCCCTGCCGGGCCTCCAGGCGCGGCTGATGTCCCAGGCCCTGCGCAAGCTGACCGCCGTCGCCAACCGCACGAACACCTGCCTGATTTTCATCAACCAGATTCGGGAAAAAATCGGCGTGATGTGGGGCTCGCCGGAAACGACGACCGGCGGCCGGGCGCTCAAGTTCTACGCCTCGGTACGGATTGACATCCGCCGCACGGCCTCGATCAAGGACGGCGAGGAAGTCATCGGCAGCCGCACCAAAGCCAAAATTGCCAAAAACAAACTGGCCCCGCCGTTCAAGGAAGTCGAATTCGACATCATCTACGGCAAGGGCATTTCCCGTGAAGGCGACCTGCTCGATCTCGGCGTGGAGCACAAGCTCGTCGAGAAAAGCGGCGCCTGGTTTTCCATCAAAGGCGGCGAACGCCTAGGACAGGGGCGCGAAAATGCCAAGCAGGCGCTGGCCGCCAATCCGGCGTTGCGCGAGCAGCTTGAACGGGAACTGCGCGCCATTCTCATGCCCAACCGCGTTGCGGCAACCGCGCCGGAAGCCACGGCCAAAGCCAAGGGGGCTTCCGAGTAACCTTCACGCTGCGGCTGCCCGACCAGTCTGCACATAGGCCAGCATGGCCTTGGCCGCCAGCCGGCCGCTGGCCACGGCACCTTCCATGCTGTCAAAGAAGCGGTGTCCACGGGTAAAGCCGCCCGCCAGAAAGAAGTTGGGCACCGGCGAAGCCTGCGTGGGACGGTATCGCTCCAGCCCCGGCTTGGGGTGATAGACCGACTGGGGAATCCGCACCACGGAGGACTTCACGATGTTGAGGCGCGGCGCGACTGTCGGGTAGTACGATTTCATCCGCTCCCACACGGCCGCCACGACTTCGGCATCGCTCAAGGCCATCAGTTCGCGCGCCGGCGCCACCACGGCTTCAAGCAGGGTGTTGCCGCTGGCCGGGGCATAGCGCGGCGTCGTCAGGCGCATGTCGGCATAGACCGGCGTCAGTCCCGCGCCGCCAAAGAGCAGGTTGTCCCGTTCGGTCAGGCGTCCGTCGAGCCAAAGCTGGACATTCATCACCGGCACGCCGACGAAATGCCGCAGGTGATCGAAGTACGGATACTGCGCCCGCCAGGCGGCCGGAATGAGCCGGTTCATCTGATGTACCGGCAGGGCGCACAGATACGCATCGCCCGTGTGCAGCGTCCCGTCCACCACGAAACCACGGACGTGCCCGGTGGCGTCCAGCTCAATCCGCGTGACCTTGCGCCCGGTGTGAACGTGCCCGCCAGCACGCGTAATCGCCTGAACCAGCGGCTGCACAAGGCACTCCTCCGGCGAACCTTCGAGGAAGGCGACCTGAAAGCCATCGTCACGGCGGAGAAACAGCCGAAACACGTTCAGGACGACCTGTGCCGAAAGCTCTTCCGGTGGCAGGAACTTCAGTGCCAGCGTCTGCGGCAGAAGCATCCCACCCAGCAGGTTGTTCCCCACCCCTTGCTGCCGATGCCAGTCGGCATAGCTGAGTTCATCCTGGGCGTCGGCATAGCGGCTGTCCCCAAACAGAACCGGCAGCAGGGCGCGTCCGTAGGCGAGTTTTTCGCCCAGCGAAAACTGACTGGCCGTGACGAGATTCGGCAGCAGGTGGAGCGGAAAGGGCAAACCACGCCAGGAAACGATGTCGTAAGTGACGCCTTCCGGCAGGGTGAAATGGCACACCGGTGCTTTCCACCGGAGATAGCTATCGGCTCCGACGGCGCGCATGAGCTTGAACAACTCTTCGTAGCAGCCGAAAAAAACGTGCAACCCGGACTCAATCCAGTCACCGTCGGCATCTTTCCAGGACGACACTTTGCCGCCCAGCACCGGGCGCGACTCGAAGAGTTCGACCTGGCAGCCGGCCTCAACCATATCGTAAGCGGCCGCGAGACCGGCCAGACCGCCGCCCGCAATGACGATTTTTTTCATGTCTTCAGCAGGGGGGAATGAGGTGTCCGCAAGCAGCGCGGAAAAGCGAACCGGCAGGAGGGAGCCAGAGGGCTTCTTTTTCCTTCGGGGGGCCGAAGCGTGACCTTATGGGGCATCCGAGGCGTCGCCTGTACGAAAGGCCCCACTTTCACGGAACATACTCGCCGTGTGGCGAATTTTGTGCTTGTCGAGCAGGTGGCGCAGGCTGCGCACCGACATGCGAAGCAGCTCCGCCGCCTTGGTCTGATTGCCCCGCGTCCGCTGCAGGGCCTGCAAAATATAGGATTTTTCAATTTCCATCAGGAAGTTTTCGAGATGAATGCCCTGCTCCGGCAGATCGAAGACGGAAGCCGTCCGCGCCGGGTCGTAGCGCAGCACGGTTTCCGGCAGGCGCTCCGGCTGGATTTCGTGGGTTGGCTCCAGGGCCACGGCCCGCTCGATGATGTTTTCCAATTCCCGGACGTTTCCCGGAAACGAGTAGTTTTCAAGGTACTTGAGCGTCGTTTCGGCAATGGCTGTCACCGGCGGGGTGCGGTTTTGTCCGTACTTTTTGAGGAAGTGCAGCGCCAGCTCGCGGATGTCCTCCCGCCGTTCGCGCAGCGGTGGAACGTTGATGGGAATGACGTTGACCCGGAAGTACAGGTCTTTGCGGAAAGTTCCGGCTTCGACCATCTGGGAAAGATCACGGTTGGTGGCGGCAACGACCCGCACATCCACCGGGATTTCTTCCGTACCGCCCACCCGCCGTATCGAGCGTTCCTGGAGGGCGCGCAACAGCTTGACCTGCATCCCCAGGCTCATTTCGCCGATTTCATCGAGAAACAGCGTGCCGCCGTCAGCGGCCTCGAACAGTCCTTTTTTGTTCGTGGTGGCACCAGTGAAGGCACCCTTCATGTAGCCAAAGAGTTCCGATTCGAGGAGGGTTTCCGTGAACGCGCCGCAGTTGATGGAAACAAAGGGGCGTTCGCTGCGCGGGCTACAGGCATGGATGCCACGGGCGACGAGTTCCTTGCCGGTGCCGGATTCACCCGTGATGAGTACCGTGCTGTTCGTACCGGCAATGGTCTGGATGAGGCGCAACACTTCCTGCATGGGGCGGCTACGCCCGATGATGTTCTCCAGCCGCGTGCGGTCCCCCAACTCGCGCTTGAGCAGGGCCACTTCCCGGCGCAGCAGGCTTTTTTCCAGCGCGTTCTTGACGATGAGCTTGAGTTCGTCAATGTCGAACGGCTTCTGGATGAAGTCGTCCGCGCCGAGTTTGAAGGCTTCGCGCGCCTGCTCGACCGTGCCATGGGCCGTCATGAGAATGACCACCGTATCGGGTGAGATCTGGCGGCATTCGTGCAGCAGTTCAGTGCCGGAAAGACGCGGCATCCTGACATCGGACAGCACGATGTCAAACACGGTCCCTCGCAGGGCCTCCAGGGCCTGCGCCCCGTTTCCGGCAACGAAGGTGCGGTAGCCAGCCCGCCGAAACACATGGTCGAGCAGCTCACGCATACTCAACTCATCATCCACGATGAGAATTGACGGCACACGATCAGGCATGACACTCCGACATCACACACCCTCTGAATCCACGCTTCTGAATCCACGCTTACTTGGGACGCGCCCGCGAGGTTCACGGCCGCCCGACAAAACTGGCGAACTCCCTTCAGGGTTTTCAAAGCAGGTGTCGCATGGTAGTGTGTTTGCCAACAGTCGTCCAAGAAAATCTCCGGTTTGTGCATATACAATCCGGTTTGTGCTTATGCAAACAGGGCGACTCGCACTTTACGCTCCTCGTCAAGCGCGCCGGTTTACCGACCCGACATCATCGTTCAACAGCACGGCGTGCAGGCCGGAAGCTCAGGGAGGAACCAAGCCTGGAAATGATGGATACCAAGCAAGTTCGTCAGTCGTTGCTCAAGGACCGGGCGGTCATGGATGCCATTCGCCGGCGGGCGCACCAGCTCTCTGTCGAGCGGGGCTACAGCACGCCACAGCACATGGCTGAAGACTGGTTTCGCGCCGAAAACGAAGTCCTTGACAAACTGGTTGAAGAAGAGATCAAGCGCCGCCAGAAAATGAACGCGGCCATCAGTGAAGGAGCGATGGCTGAAGAAGCGGTGCCGGCCGTCGTGCTTCCGCCGTCCCTGGCCGAGTCGTTGAATACCCCCAGGAGTGGGGCGAAAAAGCCCAGCGCCCGCCGCAAAAAGGCGGACGCAGCGACGAAAGAAGCGGCGACAGAAACAGCAGCGCCAGCCGCTTCTGGAGCACCGGCGTCTCCCACGGACACAAGCCCGGCAGCCGGAGAAGTTACCCCCAGCCAATCCAAACGGAAACGCAAGTCGTCTGTGGCGCTTGCGGCCACCGACACTGCCGTACCAGCGGACGTTCCGGCCCTGCCCCCAGCCGCATCGGTGCCAAAACCCAAAGCTGCTGCCAGGAGCAAAGCCAGCCGGAAAAAATCCGTCTGAACAAAGCCTCGGCCCCCCACATCAAAACGTTCTGAGCGGCGCGGCTGGTCGTCCGGCTGGAACGGCAAAGACGGGTCTCCCCGGTTGTGGTCAGCGCCGGGTCGCGTTGTGCGTTGGAAAAGTCGTTGCCACATGCCTGCTTCGACCAGCCAGTTGCCTTTTCCACCGATTGGGGTGCTTGCCATAGCAGCGCTGATTGGTCTTTTTCTGGGCCTCCTGCTGACCAGCCAGGCCATCCCGGAACCGGTGCTGCTCAACGGGCTGGACCGTGAGGCCAATGCCCGCCTGGCCTACGACCTCTTCAACCGGCAGACGGGACAAACTCCTCCGCGCAGCATGACGCTTCGCGTCCTCCACCTTGACCAGGTCGCGCTCACAACCCTTCGCCAGCGCCGGCCGGAAGCCAATCTCCAACGCCTGGTCGCCCAGTACCACCTTCCAGTGGTGATTGACTATGTGGTGTGGCTGCGTCCTAATGGAAGCCTGGCAGCCCAGGTGGGGCTTTCCAACAGCGGGGAACTCATCAGCTATCTCAACGGCGATGTGCCGGTTTCCACCGCCGAACTGCCGGCAGCGGATGTCGCCATCGCACGGGCGCGGGCGTTTCTCGACAGCAGCACCAGCCTCGGACTGTTCTGGCTGGGCCCACCCCAGGTCGAACATGTCCCCGGCCAACCGGAGACGGAAGTGCGGTGGCAGCAACCGCTCCCGGAGTTGCCCGAACTGACGCGCGTGGTGCTCGTCCGGCTGCGCGGTGAAACCGTGTGGTATTTTCAACACCGCCTTCAGCCCACCACGAGCGGCTGGGCCCGCCCCTTCGATTCAAAAATCATCTATCTCCTCCTTGGGCTGCCGCTTCAGACGATCCTGCTCATCGCTGCCGTCGTCTATCTGCTGAAAGCCTCCCGCCGGCACGTCATCCTCTGGCGTGTTCCGACGGTGGCGGCCGTCGTGGTGGGGGTGGACTGGTTCTTTGTTCTCGCTCCATCGCTGCCCTATTCCATCGGCACGGCCCTGTTTGAAAACCCGGTCGCCGGCAGCGCTCCGGCCCGGCTGGCCATCATGACGCAAGGTTCGCAGTTTGTACTTGGGGGGCTGGCCGGCTACATCATCTCCAGCCTGGTGACGATCCTGTTGAGCATGGCTGTGGTCTGGGTGGTTTGCGCCGCCCTGCTGCACATCGAGTACGACACCCAGCGCCCGCGTACGGAAATCTTCCGCGCCATCCTGCTCCTGCGCCGTGTGCCATACACGACCATTCTCCAGCGTGGACTCATCGGCGGCGGGGTAGGCTGGTTTTTGCTGGGCCTGACGGGTCTCGTGCAGTGGTTGCTGGCTGACCTGTTTCCGGTTGCCGGAAACATCAACGACAATCTTCGGCTGCTGCTTGATGCCTGGTCACCAGGCCTGCTGATGGTAGGGACGCTGGTGGGCAATACCTTCGATCTGGGGCTGGTGCTGGTGGCTTTTACCTGGGTCGCCGTCAGGGACTGGCTGCGCTGGCCACAGTGGCTGGCCCTGGCCATCATCGCCCTTCTGGGCAGCGTGGGGTGGCGCGACTCGCTGACCCCCGTCCTGCCATCGGCGCTGGAGCAGCCCTGGCTTTTCCTGCACCAGGCCGTATTGGCGCTCATCCTGGTTGCGACGTTCGAGCGGTTTGGCCTGTGGGGGACACTCTGCGCCTTGTGGGTGTATCAGACAACAAGCCTGGCGATTGTTGCGGCCACTTTGCCGATGCTGGGAATCTCGCCCTGGGTTCCCACCCTGCTGGTGGGACTGCCCTTTGCGGCCACCGCCCTCGCTTGGCGCCCACCCGAAAGTGAGCGCGACCGACAACCCATCCCACTTGACCACTTCCTTGAGGAGCAGCGGCACGCGCGGCAGCTTGCCCTGGCGACCCAGATTCAAATGTCATTTCTTCCACCCGAACCCCCGCGGCTCAAAGACTGGGACATCGCCGCCATGAGCGTACCGGCGCGCGAAGTTGGCGGCGACTTCTACGACTTTTTCCTTGGGCCGGACGGCAAGCTGGGTATCTTTGTCGGCGATGTATCCGGCAAAAGTGTCTCCGGTGCCGTGTTTACCGCCGTGGCGCTTACCGCCTTTCGGAGCGAGGCGGAAGAAAACGAGCTGGGCTGCGCCGCCATGCTCACGCGGCTCAACGAGCTGCTCTACCCGGATATGAAGCGCGTCCGCATGTTTGTAGCGGCAGTTTATGCGCAGCTCGATCTGGCCACCGGCAGCTTCACGGTCGCCAACGCCGGCTTTCCCGTAGTGGGGCGCTGGCACTATGCCAGCCGCGAGCGTCCTTACGTCGAATTACTTGACGTTCGTGGACTCCCCTTGGGGAGCCTGCGCCGGGCAACCTACGATGAATACCAGGGTGGGCAGCTCTACATCGAAGGGCAGGAGTTTCTTGTGCTCGCCAGCGATGGGATCATCGAAGCCCTGAACGAATACGGGTCTCCCTATGGCTACGAGGCGCTGCGGGATTTGATTGACGACTTCATGGAGCAGAAGGCTGACCAGCAGAGCGCCCACGACCTGTGCACAGCTATCATCTCGGATGTCCGGCGGCACATGGGCGAAGCCGAACAGGCAGACGACATGACAGTGGTCGTCGTCCGTCGGGGCAATCCCCACGCACAGCAGTCACGGCCGGCGACCACCCAGCGGACTGCCGCACAACGGACAGCACGAGAAACAGCCAAAACCCGCTTGACCGGGTAGTAGTCGGCCAAATCCAGTCAGGTCGTCAGGTCACGCAGGGCAGCTTCCAGCTCTGGAAAACGAAAGGTGTAGCCCTGTTGCAGGGCGGCTTTGGGCAGAACGCGCTGCCCATCGAGTACCACCTGAGCCGATTCGCCGAGAACGAGATTGAGGGCAAAGGACGGCGCCGGCAGAAAGGCCGGACGGTTCAAAACTTTTCCAAGCGTTGAAGCAAAGTCCTTCATCCGCACCGGGTTCGGCGCCACGGCATTGACCGGTCCCTGCACCTGCCCGGACGCCAGCGCCCACAGGATGAGGCCGACCACATCGGCAAGGTGGACCCAGGAAAACCACTGGTTGCCGCTGCCCAACGGCCCGCCCAATCCCCATCTGAACACGGGCAGCATCCGCTCCAGCGCGCCGCCATTGCGCCCCAGAACGACCCCAATCCGCAGCAGCACTGTACGGACACCGTGAACCTCGGCGACCTTGGCTGCATCTTCCCACTCCTGGCAGAGCTTCCCCAGAAAGTCGTCGGCCGGGCGGCTGGCTTCATCGAGTTCGGTTTCCTCATTTTTGGGATACAGCCCAATGGCCGAAGCCGACACCAGAACCGACGGCTTTTGCCTGGCCTGGGCAATGGCGGTGACCAGATTTTGGGTCGTCACCACGCGGCTGTCGCGCAGGGCTTTTTTCTGCTCCGGTGTCCACCGTTTTCCGATGATGGGTTCTCCGGCCAGATTGATGAGGCCAAAAGCGCCATCCACTTCCTTTTGCCAGTCATCCACCGTTACCGGGTCGCCGAGTACCCACCGGACACCACTGGCGGTATCGCGTACTTTGCGCGACACCGCCACAACGTCATACCCTTCCAGCTTGAGCGCCGGCAACAGCGCCTGTCCGACAAAACCACTTGCTCCGGTAATGAAAAGCTTTCTCATAGCTGCTTTCTGTCAGGCAAAGTCCACAGGATGTTTGATTTAGCAAACCACATCCGCCTGTAAACCGAAAGTTGATCTGCCATGTGCCGCGCCCTGGAAACAGGCTGTCCACCTGTCCGCTCCGCCATTCAGAGTGGTGCAACGTCCGCTGGTGCCATCTTACCTATCGTCTTCAGGCAGGGCTTCCAGGGTGACGATGGCCACACAGCCCCCCGCAGGTGGCGACTGAAGCTCGACCGTCCCCCGCATCCTGGAAAGCAGCTTCCGGGCAATCACCAGCCCAAGTCCCGTTCCCTGGGGCTTGGTCGTGTAAAACGGTTTGAAGATGTGGTCGCGGTGTTTTGGCTCGATGCCCGGCCCGTTGTCGTGCACCTCGATGACAATCAACCGACGGTAGCGCCGGGCCATCAGGGTAATCTGCGGCGTCGGCACTGGCGACAGAGCATCCACGGCGTTCGAGATGAGATTCATCAAAGCCTGATGCAGCGCCCGCGCATCGAAATTGATCCATCCCAGGTCAGAGGCGAGGCGGGGTTGGAAATCCACCCCCTGCGCGGACAGGCCCTCCTTCACCAGGGCGCAGAAACGCTCCAGAAAGGGCAGCAGCGGCTGGGCCTTGAGTTCGGGCGTTTCGTACAGGCTGAAAGAGCGCAGGGCGCGCAGCAGATATTCCACGCGCCCGATTTCTGACAGGCATCGCTCGACATAGGTGGTGACCGCCTCCGAAGACAGCGGCTTCGTTTGCCGCAGAACGGTGAGCGCCGTCTTGATGGAGTTGATGGGATTGCCCATCTCGTGGCGGATGGCAGAAAAAATATGGCTCGCGTTTTCCGTTACGTTCACGGCTTCGGCGATGGCTTCGTAGCGAAGCTGCTCGGTCACATCCCGGCACACCACGACCACGTTCTGCAACTGCCCTTGGGCATCGCGCACCGGTGAAATGGTCGCCTGCTGCGGATAGGTACTCCCGTCGCGGCGGCGTGCCAGGTAGCGCCCGCACCAGCCCTTTCCACGGACAAGCTGGCGCAGGATGTCCCGGCGAACGGCCCGGTCAACCGGCCCGAAGCCCAACCGGTGCAATGAATGGCCAACTGCCTCCCAGCTCCGAATTCCGGTCAGTTGCTCGAAAGCCGGATTGCAGAACTGAACCCGGCCGTGCCGGTCGAAGGTCACAACCGCTTCTCCAACCTGCTCGATGACCCGGATCAGTCGTCCCCGTTCCAGTTCGCTGCGCCGCTGGGAAGTGATGTCCGTGATGATATGCACCCAACCGGTTCCAATCCCGCGCTCCTGGTCAATCCAGTAGCTGTTCATCCGAAACCAGCGGTCGCTGGTGGGAAACTGGAACGCTGCCGGATGTTGGACGCAGTGCGCCAGGGAACCTTCCCTCGCCCCCCAGAAAAGCGCCGCCGAAGTCTGGCCAATGATGGCCGAGTAGGGACGCTGGAGAAATTCCGCCACCGCACGGTTACAGCGCCGAATCCGCCCCATCCGGTCTTCGAGCAGAATCATGTCTGGAAGGGCATCCACGGCCACGACCCATTCTTCATTGAGGCACCGGAGCCTGTCCTCAAGCGTCTGGTGACGTGTGCGGTCCTCGACCAGGACGAGCCATCCATCCTTGCCGGCGACAGGCATCAGGGAAAGGATGACCGGAAAGAAGCACCCATCGGTTTTTCTGAGGACCAGGCTCCGCGTGAGCACAACCGGCTCACCGGCCGCAATGGAAAGCGGCCGGTGGGACAAAAACCGGCGCAGGGCCGGCTTGTACTCCTTCCAACCCAGGCGACTCACGTAGCGTCGCCCGGAAGCCCCCAGACAGCGGGACGGCCGTTCACCAAGCATATCCGTCAGGCGCCGGTTGATGAAGATGATCTGTCCACGGCGGTTCAGCCGGGCGAGTCCCAGGGGCAAAGCATCCAGAATGTCGGATGTCTCCGGCTCTGGTTCAGAGGGGCCACGGCCCTGTGATGGCACAGCCGTCAGGGAGTCCGGCAGGTCGCTGGGCACTTCCAGAGTTTTTTCGGAAGGCTTGCGCCCGGTAATGTTGCGCAGAATGAGAACGTAGCGCCGATGCGTGCCAAGGTAAAAATCGCTGCTGGTCAGTTCAACCGAGGCTGTCCTGCCATCCCGGTTTCTGACGGCGGCCCCGATGCTCCTTCCGGTCCGGGTAAGGTGTGGCAGAAGGGTATCCAGGGACTCTTCGGTATCGAGAAGCTCCCCGATCATGTTCCCAACCACACCTGCCCCCAGCAGCAGCTCGGCTTTCGGGTTGAGTTCAAGGACGTGCAAAGCCGCATCCAGCACGAGAATGGCATCATTGGCATACTGCACGATCGAACGCAGTTTGTTTTCAGTTTCCCGAAGTTGCCGCGCAATGTGGTGGCTGTGCAGGAGGTGGCTCACCTTGTGCCTGAGCACCTCCGGCCGCAAGGGTTTGGGAATGTAGTCCGTGGCTCCGGCGGCGTAAGCGGCCGCTACGGTGCCGTCGTCGGACAGTCCCGTGAGCATCAAAATGGGCACCTGCCGGTACGCATCAAGCTGGCGCAAATGACGGCAGAGCGTAATGCCATCCATCCCCGGCATGGCGACATCGAGCATGACCAACTCCGGCTGAAGGGCCGGGGACTGCTCCAGGGCCGTGAGGCCGTTGCGGTGCGCCACAACCCGGAAACCTTCTTTTTCCATCAGGATGGTCAACAACCGCCGCACCGTGTCGTCATCATCCACGATGTGGATCAGTGGCTCCGCAGGGTTGCCGGGCGAAGTTTTTGCTGGCTGGAGCACAGTTGCTTTCTCCCCAAAAGCGTCCGGGTTCGCTCAAGCGGCTGAGCTTTCCGCCACCGGTTTTCCCCTGCACCACATGCGCCAACCGACGGAAGACGATGGGGTGGTGCAGCGGTTCGTTTCGGCTCAGGGCAATGCGGAGGCCGCTCACGGGCGGCGCGCTGCCGGGTGACGGCGGTGCGGCTTGACGATTCTGGGGGCTTCCCCTTTGTACCGCAACAGAACCACCGTCTGGGGCGATTTGTCCTGCAAGGTGATGACACTGAGCAACTTGTCCGCGCCGTTCGTCCAGTCGGCCGTCGAAAACTCCACATCCTGCGACCAACTGCTCCGTTCGAGACCAAAGCTCCGGTACAGTTCCTTGAGCCGCTGGTTGTAAAACCCATACACCTGCTCCTGTCCCTGGTCAGTGGCCAGAATGAGCGTGCCGGAAGTTTTCCGGGCATCAACGGCTTTGGCCAAAAGCCTGGCTCCGGGATAGATGATCACCCACGGGGGCAGCTTGTCCGGTTGACCGGGTGCCGACTCCGAAGCCGGCATGCTGACCGAACCAGCTTCGACCAGCGGACCGAACTCGATGGCCCGTGAGGTCAGGTGCTGGCGGTGAACAAAGTGAATCGCCTTGAGGTATTCCCGGCTGAAAAGAAACCGCTCATCACTGTCCAGCTCACACTCGAAGCGTGTGGGCTGAAAGTCGAGGTCGGCCAGGTCCCCAATCTCACTCATCGGATGGCGATAGGCCGACTCGAAATCGGTGCTTCGGGTGTACGAAACATAGATGAAGGTCTTTCTTCCCGCCGCCGGTGACGCGGCAACCGGTGACGCAGCCGCAGCGGAGACCATGGCCACCCGAACGGTCTCATTGGCCGTTCCGGTCAGCCACAGTTCCCCATAGCGTGGGGACAGTGCCATGAAGTCGAGGGCAAACTGGGTTTCGTTGACCTTCTCCTCATAGGTCTGTTTGTAGAAATCGAAGACCGTGTGGAGGATGTCGTTTGTCACCAGCGTGAAATATCCGCTTTCTGTCGCGGCGTCACCGCTGCTGCGCGCCACGAAGGTGGCGTAGGGATAAACCAACACCCAAGCGGGCAGGTCATGGGTTTCGGCAGTGACTTCCTGCCCCGATGACGACGGTGGTTCAGACGTTTGGCCGGGCATCTGGGTCGGCGCTGGAAACGGCAGCCGGCCGGTTTCCTGCCGGTTGCCTGCGCGCCACAGGTGGGTGTGGCTCCCCTCGCGCTGGCGGCCGGTGTCACCAAGGCAAATCCTCCCCGGCAACGAAACCAGCATGAGGACCACCAGCAGACACGTTGCCCAGGCCGGACCAACGGCCCGGCGGATGGACATCCACCAGCCTGTCATCGGTTGGGACTGCTGCCCGGACAAGATGTTATCCATGGAGCTGCTGATGCAAAGCTCTTACGAAAGCTTCCCGGCCTGAAAACTATCTGGAAAAGACGCAAGCTGTATTTTGGCGCAAAACTGGAGAAGTTTTGCCGTGCGCGATGATACCATGGAAACGCTTCCCGCCGGCCACAGCCAGCCTTCTTTTTCAGCCTTCGTACCCGCCGCCTGCCCCCTGTTTCCTGTTTCCTGTTTCCTGTTTCCATCCTCCACCGGCTGCCCTCCAAAAAACGGTGTGGCATAGACACACCTGGGACGTTGGCACACTTGATCGGCTTTTTTCGCTCTTAAGGGTGACAGGGGAATGAGCCTACGGCGAGGCAGAACAGGCGCGCCGGTGGTTACGAGTTATCCCATCGCGCAAAAGATGAGGTGCCAAGTCATGTTGCTCTTTCAGGGTGTGCCGGTTTCCCAGAAAAACGACACGGATGATCATCAGACCACGACGCATCAGGGAGCGGCCCTGCCGGCCGATGAAGCGGCGCTGCTGCGGCAAAGCCTTGACCATCTGGGACATGTCTTCTGGGTGGCCACCTGGCCGGAAAAAAGGCTGTTGTATGCCAATCAGGAGTTTGAAAAGGTCTGGGGCATTTCACCCGAAGTGGCCACCCACGAGCCGGACCGCCTGACTGCCGCAGTCCATCCTGACGACCGCGCCGGCTGGATTGCGGCCCACACCAATCCAAACGGTTCGGATACAGAATACCGCCTCTGTCGCCCGGACGGTCGGGTGCGCTGGCTGCGGGAGAGCATCTTCCCGATCCGGGATGCGGCCGGCCGCCCGGTCCGTCTGGTCGGACTGGCCAAAGACATCACCGCCTATAAGCGTCTTGGGGATGCCGTCCGGGAAAGCGAAGAGCGGTTTCGGAAGTTCTTTGACCTCAACCCGTCGCCAAGCTGCATCTTCAGCGCGCGGACGGGCAAGGTGGTCGAAATCAACACGGCCTTTGAGGAGCTGACGGGATACGCCCGCCGCGAGGTTCTCGGCCAGTCACTTGGCAAGCTGAATTTGTGGCTCGACCCGACGCTGCCCGCCCTGGTGCTCCATGCCCTCCGCCAGAAGGCGGTGCCACAGGCCTTCGATACGACCATTCAGACGCGAACCGGCCAGATGCGTGATGTCACCGTCGCCGCCAACCTGGTGACGATTGGCGGACGCCCGTGCGTGGTGGCCGTCGCCACCGACCTGACGGAATTCAACGACCTGCGCCGCCAGCTTACCGAAAGCGAAGCCCGCTTTCGCTCACTGGTGGAAAACGCGCCGGACATCCTCATCTGCACCACCCTCGACGGCGAAGTGACCTACCTCAACCATGCCGATCTGGGCTGTCAGGAAAGTATCCTCCTGGGACAGAACCTGCTCGACTATGCAACCGATGCCAATGCCATCCGCGCGGCCATGCGCGAGGTGATGACCACCGGGCAGGCGGCTTCGTTTGAGGCGCAGTTCCACTTTACCGCGGAACATCAACGCTGGTGCGCCGGGCGCGTGGCCCCCATCCGGTGCGGCGAGAACATCACCGAACTGCTGTTCCGGCTGCGCGACATCGAGGCCCGCAAAGCCGCCGAACTCGAACTCCAGAAACTCTACGCTGAGATTGCCGAAGCCAACACCAAACTCCGCGAACTGGACCGTCTCAAGGCGCGCTTTGCCGCCATGCTCGTCCACGATCTGCGTTCCCCGCTGGGCTGTGTGTACAGTGCACTGGAACTGTTCGAGACCATCGGAAAGACCGATGACGACACACGGCACCTGATCGGTGTCGCCCGCAACAGTCTGGAGCGGGCCCTCAACCTGCTCAACGAAGTGCAGGAAGTCTATCGCAGCGAGGAAACCGGCATCACGCTCAACCGTACGCCATTCGATGTCACGGACCTGCTCCGGGAAGTTGTGGATGGCATCCGCCCGGAAGCCGACCGCAAAAACATCACCCTGAAGTATGAACTGCCAGAAGCAGGTCAACTCCCGTCGCTGCTGGCCGACCGCAGCAAGCTGCTGCGCGTCATCAGCAACCTGCTGACCAACGCCGTCAAGTTCACCTCCAAAGGCGGGGTGGTCATGCTCAACACGGCCGTGGTCAACGGCATGGGAGTCAACATCGGGCGCGATTTCATCGAGATCAGCGTGACGGACACCGGTATCGGGATTCCCCCGGAAGACCTGCCCTACGTGTTCGATGTCTATCGGCAGTCGCGCAACAACCGCTCCGGGGTGGGCGTCGGGCTGGGACTGTCCATCGTCAAGAGCATTGTTGCCGCCCATGGCGGAGATGTACGGGTGGAAAGCCAGCCCGGTGTCGGGACGAGTTTTACCGTGTCCCTGCCCATCAGCGCCGTGGACGAAACGCCGGAAGCGTTGCCACCCGACCGCGACCAGACGCCCAGCCCAACGGCGGCTGGCACAGGTCTGACGAACTAACTGCGGCCAGCAGGGTCGAGAATCGAACGCGCCCGGGCAAAACAGGCTTCGGCCTGCAGGCGGCGCCCCTGCCGGTCGTGGAGCACACCAAGATTCTTGAGCGTTTCGGCCACCTTCGGATGGTTTTCCCCCAGACGGCGCTCAAAGATGTCCAGCGCCCGTTCCAGCAGTGCCTGGGCTTCGTCGTACTTGCCACGCAAATCACATGAAACAGCCAGGTTGTTGAGTGTGACCGCCACCGAGAGATCGTCGGGCCCGTGCGCGTGCTCACGAATGGCCAGCGCCCGCCGCAGGGCCGCTTCCGCTTGGGCGTAGTCGCCGTCCTGGTCGCACATCCGCGCCATTTCGCTGAGCAGGGGCGCAATGTGCAGCGTGTCGTGGCCATGGAGTGCCTCCAGGAAAGCAATGGCGCGGTCATAGAGCTGGACGGCTTCCGCAATGCGGTCTTCGTCGGCCAGCATCTGCGCCAGGTTGGTGAGGCTGGTGACAAAGCCGCCGTGCTGAATTTCGAGCGCCTTGGCGTCGGCTTCGATGGCCCGGCGATAGATGGCCTCGGCCTGCGCCGTTTCCCCCAGCATATCGAAGGTCATCGCCAGGTTGTTGAGACAGGTGGCAAAGCGCGGGTCGGTTTCACCAAAGCGGCGCGCCTCGCGTACGGCGTCAGAAAAAAGAAACTGCGCTTTTTCATAATCGCCCGCCTCAAAGGCTTTTATCCCGGCCTTCCAAAAGCGCTTCCACTCGTTGCGGCGGCGCGTATGGGCGCGGTCGAACGCTTCGCGCTGAACATCGGTTTTGGGTTCCACCGGACAGGACGCAACCTGTGGATGCTCACTCACAATGGCACAACCTCCTGTTGGGGCTTGCGGCGCACAACGCCGGATACTCAGAGCTTGACGCAGACATTTTTGATTTCCGAGTAGAATTCGAGTGAGTGGCGCCCGCCCTCACGTCCGATACCGCTTAGTTTCATGCCCCCGAAAGGCGTCCGCAGGTCGCGCAAAAACCAGCTATTGATCCACACCACACCCACGTCGAGCGCGTGCGCCACCCGGTGGGCGCGCGCCAGGTCGCGCGTCCAGAGTGCCGCGCACAGGCCGTAGTCACCGGCGTTGGCCAGCGCCACCGCTTCCTCCTCCGTATCGAAAGGCGCGACATGGCAGACAGGGCCAAAAATTTCCTCGACGATGCAGGGAGCGTCTTCCGGCAGGCCCGTCCAGACCGTTGGTTCGACGAAGTAGCCCTGGTCATACGGCGGCGGGAGCGCCAGACAGCCGCCCCCGGCGTGGATTTCCGCCCCGGCTGCCCGCGCCGCCGCATAATAACCAAGCACCTTTTCCCGATGCGCCGCTGAAATCAACGGGCCCAGCGTCGTGGTCTCGTCTTCAGGCGGCCCGGGCCGAAGCTGTCGGGCGGCCAGCGCCAGGGCTTCAACAAAACGCTCAAACACCGGGCGCTCGACGTACACCCGCTCCGAGCAGAGACACACCTGCCCGCCGTTGAGAAAACTCGACCGCGCCACGCCGGCCACGGCGCGGTCAAAGTCGGCATCGGCAAAGACGATGGCGGCATTTTTCCCGCCCAACTCGAACGAAAGGCGCTTCGTCCGGGCGGCTGCCGTCCGCATGATGGCCTGCCCGGTACGGGTTTCACCGGTGAAGGTAATGGCAGCGACATCCGGGTGCGCCACCAGCCATTCCCCGACGCTTCCCGGGCCAAAGCCGTGGACGACGTTATAGACGCCCGGCGGCACACCGGCCGCCGTCATGACCTCGCCCAGCAGCGTCGCCGTCGCCGGTGTTTCCTCCGACGGCTTGACGACCACCGTATTGCCCATCACCAGGGCCGGTGCGATTTTCCACGTCAGCAGCAGCAGGGGCAGATTCCACGGACAAATGACGCCCACCACGCCCAACGGCCGCCGCAGGCCGTAGTTGAGCGCCCCGGTGCCATCGTCGGTCGCCGTTTCAAAGCATTCCGTGGCCAACCCGGCGGCCAGATCGGCAAAGATGCGGAAGTTTGCTGCTCCACGCGGGATGTCCAGAGTACGCGCCAGTGCCCATGGCTTGCCGGTATCGGCGACCTCAGCCTGCAAAAACTCCGCGCTGCGCGCTTCGATCCCATCGGCGACGCGCCGCAGCAACCGCGCCCGCTCGGCGACCGGAAGACGCCGCCAGGCGGGAAGGGCCTGTCTGGCGGCCGTAACGGCGGCATCGCAATCGTCCGGCGTTGCCAGCGCCACCTCTGCCGTCACCGCGCCGGTTGCCGGATGGTAATCAGGAAAGCACTCCCGCCGGCCTCCCGGACGAAACTCCCCGGCAATGAAGAGCTGCCACTTGTTCATAAGCTATGATTTCCCTTGCATGCCGGACTTACTCCAGATGCCGGACCCACCGGGCGAGCACGGCGTCATACCAGTCCGCATCAGCCCGGTTGGGCACGTGCTGGATGCCTTCGCAGATGTAGTTCGTCGCCCCGTCCAACTGTCCGCTTTCGACCGGGACGACGCCATCACCCCACACCGTGCCATCGCCGCACACCAGCCGGTAGCTCTGATAGGCTGCCATCTCGGCCAGCGTACCGGGAAAAGCTCCGCGTATGGCGCGGCCGATGACAGCCACATACTGCACGGTTCCGTAAAACGCACCCGGATAGCAACCGTTGACGAAATCCATGGTGCGGCGCGTCCAGGAAAGCAGGCTGGCGTGCGGACAGCCCAGGGTGATGAGCGTTGCCGTCCGCCGGTGGCCGCGGTAGGCAACGCCATCGTAGTTCTCATCGCCCAGATACAGGCGCGCCACGATGCCGCCGGCGCTGTGGGTGACGAAGTTGAGCCGCCCGGCCGCATGTTCGCGGCAGGCTTTTTCAACCGTGGTGTGCGTCAGTTCCAGAAGGGAGCGGTAACTGCCCGTTACCGAGGCATAGAGCCAACTGGCCTGGGTCAGGGGCACAATGGCGACCGGGACGCGGCAGGTCGTTTCCAATGTCGTGGCCAGCGGCTGGTAGGCCGTCCAGTCCACGAGAAACCCGCCAATGATGACAATGGGATGCCGACACGCCACATGCACCACCCTGGCTTACACACTCACAGGCACACTCACAGGGCGCAGACGTGCTCATAGACGGCACGGTACTTCCACGCCGCCCGGGCCCAGGAAAAATCCGCCCGCAGGCCGTTCTGCTGAAGCATGCGCCACACGTGCGGCTGACGATACAGCAGCAGACCTTCGTAGATTTTTTCCATCAGGCGGTTGGCATGGTAGGCACGAAACTTCAGCCCGTTGCCCGTGCCAGTCACCCGGTCGAAGTCCTGAATGGTGTCATCCAGCCCGCCGGTGGCCCGTACAATCGGCACGGTGCCATACTTGAGGCTGTAAATCTGATTCAGCCCGCAGGGTTCATAGGCTGAGGGCATAAGAAACATATCGCCCCCGGCTTCCATCTGGTGCGCCAGCGGCTCATTCAGCCCAAAGTAAACGGCCACGCGCCGGGGAGCCGTGTCACGCAGGTGTTGAAAGAAGACCTCATAGCGCGGATCGCCCGAACCGAGCAGCAGGAAGTAGGCCCCGCTGTGCAGAATGCGCCAGGCGACATCCCGTACCAGGTCGATCCCTTTCTGGTCGCTCAGCCGGGAGACAATGACAATGGCCGGACGGTCCAGCTCAACCGGCATGCCGAAGCGCGCCAGCAGGTCGGCTTTGCACAGGCGTTTTCCGCCAAGGTCTTCTGGTGTGTAGTTGGCAGCGATGTGTGGGTCAGTAGCCGGATTCCATTCGTCATAATCCACGCCATTGAGGATGCCCACCAGATCGTGCCGCCGCAGCCGGAGCAGACCGTCCATGCGGAAGCCGTACTCTGGTGTCTGGATTTCCTGGGCATACCGCTCGCTGACGGTCGTCAGGGCGTCCGAAGCCAGGATGGCGCCCTTGAGCATGCTTCCGGCGCCACTGAACTCCAGCCCGTCGGGCCCCTGGCGCAAATCGCCGGGCAGGCCAAAGTAGGCCAGGTCGTTCAAATCAAAAAAGCCCTGAAACGCCAGGTTGTGGATGCTGGTGATGGTTGCCGTCCGGGCAAAAAACGGATCGCCACGCAGGGTCGTACGCAGATAGACCGGAATCAGCCCCGTCATCCAGTCGTTGCCGTGGATGACATCCGGCGGCTTGCCAAACCAGCGCGTCAACTCGATGACGGCCCGGCTGAAAAAGGCAAAGCGCCGGGGGTCATCCGGCTCGCCGTACAACTTGCGTCCGCGCTGAAAATACGCTGGAGCGTCAATCAGGAATATCTCCACTCCGTGGCGGCGCTCCCGGAACACATAGGCGGTTTGCACCCCGAAGCCGAAGGGCACCGCCAGCTCGCCGACGTACTCACCGGCCGTGATGAAACCATAGCGTGGCGTCACCACGCGCACGGTCAGCCCCGTCGCGGCCAGGGCCTTGGGCAGGGCGGCGGCCACATCGGCCAGGCCGCCGGTTTTCGAGTGCGGCGCAAGCTCAGAAACAGCAAAGACAATGTCCATGGATGAATGGGTTGCAGGGACTAGGCATTCATCGAAGCCAGAAATTCGGCGTTGGTCTTCGTTCGTTCCAGATGGCTCAGCATCAGCTCCATGGACTCGACGCTCGACAGCGGACTCAACACACGCCGCAGTACGAAAATCCGGTTGAGGTCTTCCTTCGGGATGAGCAGTTCTTCCTTGCGGGTGCCGGACTTATTGATGTCCACGGCCGGGAAGATGCGTTTCTCGATGAGTTTCCGGTCGAGGTGAATTTCCATGTTGCCCGTGCCTTTGAACTCCTCGAAGATCACGTCATCCATCCGGGAGCCGGTGTCAATGAGGGCCGTCGCAATGATGGTCAGGCTGCCGCCTTCTTCGAGATTGCGGGCTGCGCCGAAGAACCGCTTTGGCTTTTGCAGGGCATTGGCATCCACACCGCCGGAGAGAATCTTGCCGGAAGGGGGCACGGTGGCATTGTGCGCCCGGGCCAGGCGCGTGATCGAGTCCAGCAGAATGACGACATCCCGCCCGTGCTCGACGAGCCGCTTGGCCTTTTCAATCACCATGTCCGCCACCTGGACGTGGCGCGTCGGCGGTTCATCAAAGGTCGAACTCACCACTTCGCCCTGGACGCTGCGCTGCATGTCGGTCACTTCTTCGGGCCGCTCGTCAATGAGCAGCACGATGAGCATGACCTCCGGGTGATTGCGCGTGATGGAATTCGCAATGGATTGCAGCAGCATCGTCTTGCCCGTCCGGGGCGGCGCGACGATCAACCCGCGCTGCCCACGGCCAATCGGCGTCACCAGGTCGAGCACGCGCCCGGAGAGATTTTCCGGCGTGCTCTCCATCCGCAGGCGCTTGTTGGGATAGAGCGGCGTCAGGTTGTCAAACTGGACCCGCTCCCGGCGCAGGTCGGGCGGCTCGAAGTTGATGGCTTCGACCTTGATGAGGGCAAAGTACCGCTCGCCTTCCTTGGGCGGCCGGATTTGCCCGGAAATGGTGTCTCCGGTGCGCAGATCGAACTTCCGAATCTGCGACGGCGACACGTAAATGTCGTCCGGGCCGGGCAGATAGTTGTAATCCGGGGCACGCAGGAAGCCGAATCCGTCGGGCAGGCACTCCAGGACGCCTTCCGAGAAAATAAGGCCTGAGCGTTCGGTCTGGGCCTGCAGGATTTTGAACACCAGTTCCTGCTTGCGCAGGCTGCCCGCACCGGGGACTTCCAGTTCCTGGGCAATCCGCACCAGGTCGGACAGCGGCATGTCCCGGAGTGTCGCAATATCGTAAAAGCCGTTCGTGGACGGGGGAGCGTCCCCATTCCCGACGGCGACAGATTCGACCGGTTCCAGCGTTTCTTCCATGGCAAATGTCATGACGGTGAATATGGATTCAAGGCATCCGATACGCGGCCGTATCGGTTTTTGGGATATGGGCTTCGGCGATTGGCTGCGTTCAGACGGGTTCAGCTTTCAGTTTCCGCTTTCAGTTTCAGGCTTCAGGGAGTTGCGGCGGGGCTGCCACGCAGCGATGGCGGCGTGGATGACCTCCCAGACCTGCTCCGCACCGGCGTGGGTCAACGCGGAGTAGGGCACAACGCCCGGACCATAAACGGTGCGCAAAGCCGATAACCTGGACAGCAACTGGGATCGGGAAAGCTTGTCGGCCTTGGTGGCGACGACGCAGAAACGACGCGACATCGCGACCAGCCACTCGTACATCGTCAGGTCCAGCGGTTGGGGTTCGAGGCGGGCATCCACGATGAGCACACACAAGGCCAAGGCGGAGCGGTGGTTCAGGTAGCCCTCAATCATGGGTCGCCAGCGTTCACGGACGGCTTGTGGCACACGCGCATAACCATACCCCGGTAAATCCACGAAGCGCAGTTCGCGGTTGATTTCAAAGAAGTTGATGAGTTGTGTCCGGCCGGGCGTCTGGCTGGTTCGGGCCAGCCCCGGCACCCCCAGCAGCGAGTTGATGAGGCTTGACTTGCCAACGTTCGACCGCCCCAGGAAAGCGACTTCAGGTAAGGTCGGAGGTGGATACTCCGCGGCCGCCGTCGCGCTTTTCAAAAACGTCGCCGCAACGACCTTCATTCGATAGGCACCGATGACAGGTGGTCCGTGACATCCGTGTTCCAGATGGGTGGCAATTCATCCGCCAGGGTCTTGTCCGGCAGGTTTTTGTCATCCACCAGACGGGCGCCCGGCAACTCGACCAGCGCCAACGGCAGCACCTGTTCCATCTGTTCCACGAAGTGGATGTCAAGGGCTTCCCGAACTTCATCCGGGATTTCAGCCATGTCTTTTTCGTTGTCCTTGGGCACGAGCACCGTACGGACGCCAAGGCGCAGTGCCGCCAGCAACTTTTCCTTGAATCCGCCAATCGGCAGAACCTTGCCCCGCAGGGTGATCTCGCCAGTCATGGCCACGTCCTGCCGGACCGGAATCCCCGTGAGCGCCGACACCAGCGCCGTCGCCATGGTGATGCCGGCCGAGGGACCGTCCTTGGGAATGGCGCCTTCCGGTACGTGGATGTGAATATCCTGCCGGCGGTAAAAATCCGGTGCAATGCCCAGTTCCGTCGCGCGCGCCCGCACGTACGTCATCGCCGCCCGCGCTGATTCCTGCATCACATCCCCAAGCTTGCCGGTGAGGATGATCTGGCCGCGCCCCGGCAGCAGGGTGGTTTCCACGAAGAGCACTTCGCCACCGACTTCCGTCCAGGCCAGCCCCGTGGCCATGCCGACTTCGCTGCGCTCCTTCAGGCGGGCGGGCTGATAGCGTATGGGGCCGAGGTACTCCGGCAGGTCGGCCGCCCGGATGGTGGCCCGGTAGTCCGCGCGCTCACCTTCGGGGGTCAGCAGAAGCTTCCGCGCCACCTTACGGCAGATGGCGGCCACGTCCCGCTCCATGTTCCGCATGCCGGCTTCCCGCGTGTAGTTCTGAATGATGGACACCAGCGCATCTTCGGCAAAATCAATCTGGGCTTCCTGCAGGCCGTGCTTTTCGCGCTGTTTTGGAATCAGGTGCCGCCGCGCAATTTCGAGCTTTTCCCGCTCGGTGTAGCCCGACAGACGGATGATTTCCAGGCGGTCGCGGAGTGCCGGTGGAATCGTGTGCAGGACGTTGGCCGTGGCAATGAACATCACCTGCGACAGGTCGTACTCCACGTCCAGATAGTGGTCGCGGAAGGTATCGTTCTGCTCCGGGTCGAGCACTTCCAGCAATGCCGCTGCCGGGTCGCCCCGGTAGTGGTCGGCGGTGAGTTTGTCCACTTCGTCAAGCAGCATCAGCGGGTTGACCGTTCCGGCCTTTTTCATCATCTGGATGATCTGGCCGGGCAGCGAGCCGATGTAGGTGCGCCGGTGGCCGCGAATCTCGGCCTCATCCCGCACGCCGCCCAGACTCAACCGCACGAACTTGCGTCCCGTAGCCCGGGCAATGGATTTGCCCAGACTCGTCTTGCCGACGCCCGGCGGGCCAACGAAGCAGAGAATGGAACCGGGAGGACGATTGACGAGCTGGCGCACGGCAAGGAACTCCAGGATGCGGTCCTTGATTTTCTCCAGCCCGTAGTGGTCAGCATCCAGAATCTGCTGTGCCGCCTGCAAGTCGCGGTTTTCTTCGGAACGCTCGTGCCAGGGCACGCTGATGAGCCATTCCACATAGTTGCGCGACACGGCAGCTTCGGCCGACATCAGCGGCATCTGTTCGAGGCGGCGCAACTCGCTCATGGCTTTTTCATGGGCGTCCGCCGGCAGGTTGGCGGCTTCGACGCGCCGCTTAAGTTCTTCAAACTCCGAACGTTCGTCCTTGCGCCCCAGCTCCTTGTGGATGGCCTTGATTTTTTCGCTGAGGTAAAACTCCCGGTGTGACCGCTCCATCTGCTTTTTGACGCGCCCCTGGATGACGCGGTCCATCTGAAGCTTTTCCAGCTCGATGTCGAAAATATCCACGAGGCGCAGCAGGCGGTCGGACAGGGAGACGGTTTCGAGCAGCTTCTGCTTTTCCTCGACCGAAATTTTCAGGTGGCTCGCCACGCTGTCGGCCAGCCGGGCCGGGTCCTCGATGCGGAGGTCGGCATGCAGGTTTTCCGGGTTGTCCGGACTTTGCCGCACATACTGGTCAATGAGACCCGTGAGCTTGCCGACCAGGGCGGCAATCCGGGGACTCTGTTCCCGGTCGGTCGGGAAGCGTTTGACCATGGACATCCAGCAGCCCTGAACTTCCCCAAAGCGAATCGCCTGCCCGCGCTCAAGACCTTCAAACTGGACCTTGATGTTGCCATCCGCCAGTTGCAGGTGGTGCGTGATGCGCGCCACCGTGCCAACCCGGTGCACCTGCTCCGGCATGGGCTCTTCGAGCGTCGGGTCGTGCTGCGTGACGAGAAAGATCAGGCGGTCGCGCTGGAGGGCGGCATTCAGCGCCAGAACCGACGGCTTGCGCCCAATCTTGAAGCGGATGGTCGTGTGGGGAAAGACCACTACATCACGAACCGGCACCGTCGGAAAACGCGCCACATTGTCGGGCAGACTGTCGTGGAACTCGTCCATGTAAAGCTCTACAGGTTACTCACACAGGAGGCAGGCCAGCCGCTGTGGCAGCGGGGGATCCCTGAAATGGCAAGCCGTCTGCCAACGCTCACGCCGCCTTTTCCGGGAGCGGCAGGTGAACGCGCCGGTCTTCGACCATTTCACGGGTCACGGTAAACTCACGGATGCGCTTCTGGCTTGGCAGGAAGTACATCGCATCCAGCATCAACTCTTCCAGAATCATCCGCAACCCGCGTGCGCCCACCTTGCGCTGATGTGCCATGCGGGCAATGGCGCGCAGGGCTTCATCCGTAAACCGCAACCGGACGTTGTCCCACTCGAATTGCCGCTGGTACTGCTTGATGATGGCGTTCTTGGGCTTGGTCAGAATGTCAATGAGGGCTTCTTCATCGAGTTCGTGGAGCGTGCCGATGACGGGCAGGCGTCCGACAAACTCCGGGATGAGGCCATACTTGATGAGGTCTTCCGGCTGTACCTGACTGTAGGTGCCTTCCGTTTTCGAGGCCGGACGCCGGTCAATCTGGGCATTGAAACCGAGGGCTTTCTTCCCGACGCGCCGCTCGATGATGCGTTCGAGTCCGCAGAAGGCCCCACCGCAGATGAACAGCATGTTGGTGGTGTCCACCGGGTAGAATTCTTGGTGCGGGTGCTTGCGTCCGCCCTGCGGCGGCACGCTGGCAATCGTTCCTTCCAGAATCTTGAGCAGCGCCTGCTGGACCCCCTCGCCGGAGACATCCCGGGTAATCGAGGGGTTGTCGTCCTTGCGGCATATCTTGTCAATTTCGTCAATGTAGATGATGCCCTGCTGCGCCCGCTCAATGTCACCATTTGCCGCCTGGAGCAGCTTGAGGATGATGTTTTCCACGTCCTCGCCGACGTAGCCGGCTTCGGTCAGCGTCGTGGCATCCACGATGGCAAAGGGAACGTTCAGGATGCGCGCCAGCGTTTGCGCCAGAAGCGTCTTGCCGGTGCCCGTCGGGCCGATGAGCAGGATGTTGCTCTTGGAAATTTCCACGTCCCCGGCCGTGCGGTTGCGCAGCATGTCGATCCGCTTGTAGTGCTGATAGACGGCGACGGCGAGCTTTTTCTTGGTTTCATCCTGCCCGATCACGTAGTCATCGAGGAACGCCTTGACCTCGATGGGGCGGGGCAGGTAGGGACGCTGCGTAACCGCTTCCTGGCGCGCATCGTCGTTGATGATTTCATTACAGATGTCAATACACTCATTGCAGATATAGACGGTCGGGCCGGCAATGAGTTTTTTGACCTCGTTTTGGCTCTTCCCACAGAAAGAGCAGCGTAGCATGTCGTCTCGTCCTCTCACGGGTGGCTCCACGGCGCATCAGTAGCGGGTTGGCTTGCGGTCAGCAAGCGGTTTTCAGCAAACCCGGCTACTCAGGTGCGAGATGTCAGTACCTGATCCACGATACCGTATTCCATAGCCTGTGTCGCCGACATGATGCGGTCGCGTTCGACATCGGCCTCGATGACCTCAAAGGGTTTGCCGGTGTGCTTGGCCAGGATGTTGGAAGTCAGCTCACGGATACGTTTGATTTCTTCAGCCTGGATAAGGATGTCTGTCGCCTGCCCCTGGGCACCGCCGGAGGGCTGGTGAATCAGAATGCGCGAGTGGGGAAGGGCGTACCGTTTGCCCTTTGTCCCGGCAGCCAGCAGCAGCGCCCCCATCGAGGCACACTGCCCGATGCAGAAGGTCACAATGTCGGGCTTGACGAACTGCATCGTATCGTAGATGGCCATCCCGGCCGTGACGGAACCACCGGGGCTGTTGATGTAAATCGAGATGTCCCGTTCGGGGTCTTCAGATTCCAGAAACAGGAGCTGCGCCACGACGAGGCTGGCAATGGTGTCGTCAATGGGCGTGCCGATGAAAATGATGTTGTCTTTGAGCAGGCGCGAGTAGATGTCGTAAGCGCGTTCGCCGCGACTGGTCTGCTCGATGACCATGGGAACAAGGGCCGCTGTCGGATGAATCATGGCAGTGCAACCGTACCTTGAGGGCTGTTGGCCTTGAGGGCCGTTGGGATGTGCGCCACGCGCTACCTGCACGTGGGCGCAGATGCCTGGTCTTGGTTCTATTGGTTTTCGGACAGGAATGAAACCGTTTCTTCCGGCGCTGGGGCATCGGCTGGCAAAACGGTCTGCGTCTCGACCCGCGCAGCACTGCGCACGATGACCAAAGCTTTTCGGTTTCGCAGCGTAGCCCGGACATTATCGAGCTGGTCTTCCCTTGTCAAGCGGGCGCGCAGGGCTTCCGGCGCCACGCCCATCTGCGCCGCCATCTCAGACAGATACTCAGCCACCTCGGCTTCCGTCACCTGCACGTCGGCTTCGCGGGCCACCTGCTCCAGAACGATTGCCCGTTTGACCTCGGTTTCCGCACCGGGACGCAGGGCTTCGCCCATTTTCTGGAAATCGTAGTTGACCTTGCGGGGGTCAATGCCCTGCTGCTGGAGGCGTTCGACGAACTCGCCCAGCCGCCGGTTGACCTGCTGTGTCACGAGGGATTCCGGGGCTTCCACCCCCGTCCGCGCCACAAGCTGATCGAGCAACTGGGTGTCCAGGGCATCCAGGGCGCGTCGCTCCACGTCGGCTTCCAGATCGGACTGAATCCGCGTCCGCAGCGCGGCCAGGTCCATCCCGGCGACCTGCCGGGCCAGCGCATCGTCCAGCGGAGGCCGTGTTTTCTGAACCAGCCTTTCGACCGTGAGGTGAAACTGGACGCGCCTGCCGGCGAGGTCCCCAACGCCCTCCGCCGCCGGAGCCGCTTCGGCCGTACTTCCCGGGGCGGCCGGCGGATACTGAATCTCCACGACGACCTGTTCCCCAACCGTCTTTCCGCGCAGCGCCTCGTCAAACTCCCGCCGGGTGGTCTTGCCGCCGACTTCCAGCGTTTCGCGCCGCAGCGTGATGTCCGGCGCGCGGCCTTCCGGCGGAGACGAAGCCCCGTCTTCAAGGATGTACCCCGCGAGCGCCACCGTCACCAGATCGCCCGGCTGGGAGGGACGCCCATCCTCCACCGGCGTGACCGTCGCCAGGGAGTCCCGAAGCTGCTCCAGCACACGCTCCACATCGGCTTCCGTCACCGGGACGACCTGCTTCGTGCCTTCCAGCCCCTCCAGCGGGCCAACCGTGAACTCCGGGAACACGTCCACGGCAATCTTGAGCACGAAGGGCAACTGATCGGTAAGGCGGATGTCCTGGATGGTCGGCTCGCCAAGCACCTGCAACTGTGAGGCGCGGATGGCTTCCTGGATGGCCTCCGAGCCAAGCTGGGCCAGCACGCGCTCGTGGATGTCGGCCTGAAAACGCTGACGTACCAGCGACACCGGGGCCTTGCCCGGACGAAAACCCGGAATGCGCGCCTGGCGGGCAAACTCGTTGGAGAAGCGATTAAAGCTGCGCGTGACACGCTCGGCCGGAAGCTCGATGGTGAGTTCCTTTCTGACCGATGACAGGTGATTGACTTCGAATTTCAAGCGATGTCCTCAGATACGATGCAGGCAGGTGCCGCGCCGGTGACGTTTACGGTAAGGTCTCTGGCCACAGGCGACGGGTAGGTAAGCGCGTAGTATAGTCGCGCCAACGCACACGACGCAATCCACCCCGGCCGAACCGGCAGGCGCACTCTCCGGGAACAGCTCCATGCAGCGGCGCGAATCGTGGCTTCCGGCATCCATGACCAGCCATCAGCTCGGGTGGCTGCTGGGGATACTGCTGTCCGTCACCCTGCTGTATGCCCCGACGGTCAACTACGAACGGGTTTTTGACGACCACCTGCAAATCGAGGAAAACCTCCACATCCGCTCGTGGGCCTACATTGGCCGCGCCTTCACCGACCACGTCTGGAGCGGGCAGCCCGGCTATGCGCTCACGAACTCGTACCGGCCGCTGTACCTGGTCTGGATGACGGCCAACTACGCGCTTTTCGGCGAGGACCCACGGGGCTGGCATACGACTTCCCTGCTGCTGTATCTGGCCGCCATCGGCGGAGTGTGGTGGGCCGCCGGATTCCTGCTGGGCAACGGGCCCGGACGTGTCCTGGCGACCGCCATCTTTGCCCTGCACCCGACGCACGTCGAATCCGTGGCCTGGATTGCTTCCTTTCCCGACGCCATGCTGATGGTGTTTTTCACGCTGGCACTCGGCCTTCACCTTCAGGCCGCGGGCTGGCATCCCCACCATGGGTTTGGCCGCGCCGAAGACCCATCACTTCCGGCCACGTGGCACCGGGGCTGGCCTTGGGGACTGACCAGCGGGCGCAACTGGCTGGCGGCCGGCGCGCTGGCCGCCGCCCTGCTCACCAAAGAGTTTGCCGTGTTCTGGTGGCCGATGGTCTTCCTGCTGCATCTGGCCCGGCGGACCGGAAACTGGCGGATGCGCTTCAGTGCGGCGCTGCATGCCCTCTGGCCGCAGACCTTCGCCCTTGCCGGATACTTCCTGGCCCGCCGGCTGGCGCTGCCGGGGGTGTTTGAAGGGACGCCCTACCTCCCGTGGCTGACGGTGGCCATGACGGCTCCGCTCGTGCTGTGGACGTACGTGCAGTTGCTCGTGTGGCCCGTCGGCTTGCGGCTTGAGTACGAACTCGCGTACGTGACCAGCCCGACCGACCCTCTGTTCTGGTTGCCGCTGGCGGGTTTGCTGGGGGTGGGCATCGGCGCGGCGTGGGCGCTGCGCCGCTCTCCGCTGGCGCTGACGCTGCTGGTCTGGATTGGGCTGCCCCTGTTGCCGACGCTCAACCTGCGCCACTTTCGCCCCCAGGAATTTCTCCACGACCGCTATCTTTTTCTCCCGACACTGGGGTTTGCCCTGCTGCTCGGTTGGTGCTTCATGGTGTGGCTGGAGCGCCTCACCAGCCCGCAAGCCAGGGCCCTGGCAAGCCTCCTGCCCATGTCCGGTGTGCTGATAGGGTACGGTTGGCTGACGGCGCAGTACGTCCCCTATTGGCAGAACGACCTCGTGCTCTACCGCCGGATTCTTCACTTTCACCCGGATAACGTCTTTGCCCTGGGCAATCTGTCGGATGCCCTGCGGGCCCGGGGACGCCTGAACGACGGCATTGCCTGCCTGGAACGCGCCTACGCCCTGGCCCCGCACGAAGGCCGGCTGGCGCGCGCCCTGGGCAATGCCTACTGCCAGGCCGGACAGTTTGAACGCGCCATCACGACGCTTGAACCATGGCTGAAAGGCGACGAAACCACCCTCGACCAGAGCCTTGCCTGTTACGACTACGGTTACGCGCTGCTGGCGACCGGCCGCCCGCGTGAAGCGCGGCCCTATCTGGAGCGCGCGGCCACGCTGGCGCCGGATGACGCCCAACTCTGGTTCATTCTGGCGGAGGCGCGGCGCGCCCTGCGCCTTTGCCCGGAAGCGGCGGCCGCCTATGCCGCGGCCCGGCAACGGGCTCCCGACCGGGCGGACATCGCCCAACGGCAGGCCGAACTCACCCAGGACTGCCCATGAACTACCAGACGCCCGACCGCCTGCTTTCCATCGTCGCGCCCTGCTTCAACGAAGCCGAGGGGCTGGAAGCCTTTCACACAGCACTCACAACGGCTGTGGCATCACTTCCCTATGATGTGGAAATCATCTACGTGGACGATGGCTCAACCGATGCCACGCCACAGGTGCTGGCCCGTCTGCGCGCCCGTGATGCGCGGGTCAGGACGCTGACCTTTTCCCGCAACTTCGGGCACCAGGCAGCCCTGTTGGCCGGACTGGATGCCGCCCGGGGGGCGGCCGTCATCACGCTCGACAGCGACCTGCAGCATCCGCCGGAACTCATCCCGGAACTCGTCCGGGCGTGGGAACAGGGGGCTGACATCGTGTACACCGTCCGCCGCGAAACCGCCGACGCCAGCTTCGGCAAGCGGCTCACGAGCCGGCTGTTTTACCGGCTGCTCAACTGGGGATCGGGAACGCCGATCATCCCCGGTGCAGCCGACTTCCGGCTGATGAGCCGCCTGGCCGTGAACAGCTTCTGCGCCATGCGTGAAACCCACCGCTTCAACCGTGGTCTCGTAAGCTGGTTGGGATTTCGCACGGCAGCCGTTCCGTTTGACGCACCGGCCCGTTTCGCCGGCGAAAGCAAGTATTCCCTGACCCGCATGCTGCGCTTTGCCGTTCACGGGCTGGTTTCCTTTTCCGTCTGGCCGCTGCGGATGGCGACGCTGCTGGGCTTTGGCATGGCCGCCTTCGCGGCGCTCTACATTGTCTATGCCCTGTATGTGTTCTTTGTCCTGCGCTGGACGGTCCCCGGCTGGACCTCGACGCTCGTCACCGTGCTGCTCATCGGCGGCGTCCAGTTGATCAGCCTGGGGCTCGTCGGCGAGTACGTCGGGAAAATCTACGAGGAAGTCAAGCGCCGTCCGCTGTATGTCGTCCGTGAGCGTCAGGGGTTTGAAGGCGACGTGGGCGAAGGGGGACGGGCAACCGCGCCGTCCGCCGGGAAGCACTCCGTGTAAACCCGCAGCTCCTCAAGGGTTTCGTCGGCCAGAACCGTCCAGGTGCGGAGGTTGGGCGCGGGTGGTATCCGCTGCGCGGTCAGGGTGTCGGCAATGACCAGGGCGCTTCCGGCCAGGCGCGTCTCCCAGCCGGACTCACGGGTATCCTGGAAGTGGCAGGCCAGCAGATCACCTCCGGCCGCCGCGCACATGGTCCGCGCCAGACGCAGAAAATCGGGCCAGCCGGAAGCCACCGTCACCAGATTTTCCGGCCGGCGGAGAATGTCGAGCGGGACTTCCCGCCACACGGCCCGGGTGCGCAGCCAGAGACAGGCGACGCCGGGCGGGAGTCGGTTCGCCAACTCGCCGGCCCAGGTGTAGAGCGCCACCGGCACGGCCTGCCGGCAGGCTTCCAGCACCAGACCACTCTCGAAATCCCGGCCGCGTACCGGACATGACACGACCTGCTGAATCTCGTGCATGAGAATCCGGCGCAGCTCCGGGTCAGGTTCGAGCACGAGAATGTGGTCCGGCGGCGCGGTGGCGAGCCACGCGGCAAGGCGCGACCGGATTGCCGCCAGTGAATGGCCGGACCGGCGCGCCTGATCGAGAAAGGCGAGAAACAGTTGGTCAAGGCCGGACGCGCCGCCGCCGGCCAGGTTCCCCACCAGCGAACGGACATACACGCCGCTCCCGTGCCGCTGTTCGACCCAGCCACGGCGCGCCAGTTCCTGAAAGACAGCGCTGATGGTGTTGGGATGCAGTCCCAGGCGGCGCGCCAACTCGCGGGTGCTGGGAAGCTTTTCGCCGGGTTTGAGTTCCTGGCTGGCAATGGCAAAGACGAACTGCGTCACCAACTGTTCACGTGGTGACACCTCGCTGTGTTTGGCAACCCACAGGCGCATAGGTTTTTCCAGCCGGATTTGGCAGTATTCAGTCGGGTGGTTCCGCCGGAAGCCGCCCGCCGCCGGAAGCATTCGCTATTGGCGCAAGGCGAAAGGCGTGTGCTAGTAATCACCTGTCAGTTCGTTCCCGGTGTTTCAGACGATACAAAGAAACGGTGAACTCAAGCTTTTGGAGGAACTATCATGGGCGGTAACGTCATTGAAATCACGGACAGCAACTTCGAGCGCGAAGTGTTGCAGTCGGATCGTCCGGTGCTTGTGGATTTTTGGGCAGCCTGGTGTGCGCCCTGCCGGATGCTGGCCCCAACGGTCGAAGCCCTCGCCAACGACTACGCCGGACGGGTGCGGATTGGGAAACTCAACGTGGATGAAAACAACCAGACCTCGTCGCGCTTCGGCATTCGCGGCATCCCGACGCTGATCGTGTTCAAGAACGGCCAGGAACAGGAACGGCTCACCGGTGCGCATCCGAAGGATACCATCGCCCGCATGCTCGAAAAGCACCTGTGAGCAGGCTGGCAGCCGGCGACCAGCCCGGCTTGACTGCACGTAGCCGTCGGCGTTTTCAGGGTGCGCCCCACCCGGCCGAAAACGACCCGACGGCGTTTTCCTCTGCCAAGTGAAACACGGATTTCAGAGCTGTCTGTGCCTGCCCCGTCAGGAGTGACCCGATGCTGACCGGACACGACATCCGCCATCGCTTTCTCGACTACTTTGCCCGGCACGGCCACCGGATTGTGAAAAGTTCGCCCGTGCTGCCGCCGGATGACACCCTGCTGTTCACCAACGCCGGGATGAACCAGTTCAAGGATGTCTTCACGGGCCGGGAGACCCGCGACTACACCCGCGCAGCTTCATCCCAGAAGTGCATCCGCGCCGGCGGCAAGCACAACGACCTGGATGAAGTCGGCAAAACGGCCCGGCATCACACGTTTTTTGAAATGCTGGGCAATTTTTCCTTTGGCGACTACTTCAAGGAAGAGGCCATTGCCTTCGCCTGGGAGCTGCTCCTGCGGGAGTTTAAGCTGCCGCTGGAACGGCTCTGGTTCACGGTTTACGAGGACGATGACGAAGCCTTTGCGCTGTGGAAGAAGGTCGGCGCGCCCGCCGACCGCATCCTGCGCTTTGGCAAAAAGGAAAACTTCTGGCAGATGGGCGAAACCGGCCCCTGCGGGCCCTGCTCGGAAATCCACTATTTTCTGGGCGATGACCCGGCTGACAACCGGCCGGAGTACGTCAACGGCCCCGGCGATACCACCGTCGAAATCTGGAATCTGGTCTTCATGCAGTTCGAGCGTTTCGCCGACGGCACGCTGAAACCGCTGCCCAAGCCCTCCGTGGACACCGGCGCCGGTCTGGAACGCCTGGCCTCGGTTCTGCAGGGCAAGAAGACCAACTACGACACCGACCTCATCCTGCCCATCATCGAACAGATTGCCGCCCGCGCCGGCAGGGACTACCACTACGACAGCCCGGACGGCATTTCGATGCGGGTCATCGCCGACCACGCCCGCGCCACGGCGTTCTCCATTGCCGACGGCATTTATCCCGGCAACACGGGACGCAACTACGTGCTGCGCAAAATCATGCGCCGCGCCATCTGGCACGGGCGGCGGCTGGGGATTGACAACCTGTTCCTGCACGACATCACGGCATTTGTGGTCGCGCACATGGCCACGGCCTTTCCCGAACTCCAGACCCAGGCCGAAGTCATTGCCCGCGTCGTCACCACGGAAGAAAAGCTGTTTTCGACGACGCTGGCCGCCGGCCGCAAGCGGCTCGATGAAGCGTTCCGGCGCGCCGAACAGGGCGTGGTCTCCGGCGCGGATGCCTTCGATCTCTATCAGACCTACGGTCTGCCCCTTGACCTGATTGCCTACATTGCCGAGCAACGCGGGCTGCGGGTGGATGAAGCCGGCTTTGAAGCGGCACTGGCGGAAGAGCGCATTCGGGCGCGTGAAAGCTGGAAAGGCGGTGCGGCCAAAGCCGTGGCTCCGGCCTACCAGGCCGCACTCGACGGCCGGCCAACCGTTTTTCGCGGGTATGACCATCTCTCCCTGCCTGACCTGCGCGTACGGGCCGTTATCCGGCAGGGCGAGCTGGTCGAAGTCCTCCGGGCTGGCGAAACCGGCGAAGTCGTGCTCGATGAAACGCCGTTTTATGCCGAGTCCGGCGGCCAGGTCGGCGACACGGGACTGCTCGAAAATGAAGCCGCCACGCTGCGGGTGACGGATACCGTCGCGCCGGTGACAGGTCTCACCGTGCATCGCGTGGAGGTCCTGCGCGGTGAAGTGCGCGCCAATGACCAGGTGACGGCCACCGTGGATGCTGACCGCCGCCGGCGCACGATGCTCAACCACTCGGCCACCCACCTGCTGCACGCGGCGCTGCGCGAAGTGCTCGGCGCGCACGTCAAGCAGGCCGGAAGTGAAGTCGCGCCGGACAAACTGCGCTTTGACTTTACCCACTACGCGGCCCTGTCGGCTGACGAAATTGCCGAGATAGAACGGCTCGTCAATGCCCAGATTCGGCGCAATGCGTCCCTTGCCAAGCGGGAAATGACGCTCGACACCGCCGTTGCCGCCGGCGCGGTAGCCCTGTTCGGTGAAAAGTACGGCGATGTCGTGCGGGTCGTCGAAGTGCCCGGCTTTTCCATGGAACTGTGCGGAGGCACGCACGTTGCCGCCACCGGCGACATCGGGCTTTTCAAAATCATCAGTGAAAGCTCGATTGCCGCCGGCGTCCGGCGCATCGTGGCCGTGACCGGCGAGGCGGCCTTTGAGCGTTTTCAGGCCGATGAAGCCATTCTCTCCAGCCTCACGTCCACGTTCCGCCTCGGCGACACCGGCGACATTCCGGCCCAAGTCGAGAAACTCCAGACCAGCCTCCGCCAGGCCGAGCGTGAAATCGAAGACCTGCGGCTCAAGCTTGCCCGGCAGCGGGCCGAAGCCGCTCTGGACGAGACGCGGACGATAGGCGATGTGCGCGTGCTGGCGCTTGAAGCCGCCGATCTGGACAAATCCGGCGTCCGTCAGTTGGCGGAACACCTCGTGGGCCGGCTGGGGCCGGCCGTGGTCGTCATTGGCATTCGCAGTGGGGAAAAGGTTTCGCTCGCCGTACGGGTGGCTGATGCGCTCACCAACCGCCTCAAGGCCGGTCACATCGTGCGTGAACTGGCGGCCATTGTCGGCGGCGGCGGCGGCGGTCGCGCCGACTACGCCGAAGCCGGCGGAAAAGACGCCGCCAGGCTTCCTGAAGCCCTCCAGGCGACGCCGGCCATCGTTGAACGTTTCCTTGGCTGAGGTCCCAACTTCTGTAACCCGGAGCCGTCCTGCATGACCACGGATGCCATTGCCTTCTTCCTTAATCGCTATGGGCTGACCACCGGCGACCTCGATGCCCTGCTCGGCGAAGCTCTCGCCGCCGGTGGGGACTACGCCGACCTGTATTTCGAGTATTGCCGCACCAACGCCCTGAACCTGGAAGAGCGCCTCATCAAGACGGCCAACCGGTCGGTGGCCCAGGGGGTCGGCGTGCGCGTCATTGCCGGAGAAAAGACCGGCTATGCCTACACCGACGACATTTCACCAGCCAGCATCCGGCAGGCGGCGCGCACGGCGGCCTGCATTGCCCAGGCGGCCCAGGCCGTTGGCCCCGTGGCCGTAACGCCGCAAACCAACGCCCATGACCTCTATCCCCAGGCGGATGCCGGCGACGATCTCCCGATAGAACGCAAAATCGAGCTGCTCAAAGCCATAGACGAACGGTGCTACGCCGCCGACCGGCGTATTCAGAAGGTGCAGGCCAGTCTGGCCGACGAGTGGAAAGTCGTCATGGTGGCCACCAGCGAGGGCGTTCTGGCCGGCGACATCCAGCCATTGGCGCGGGTTGGCGTCGTGTGCATCGCCGACCAGGATGGCGAACTCCGGGCCGGACGGGCCGGCGGCGGCGGACGGCGCGGCTTCGGGATGTTCACCGGGGGGGAACTGGCCCCGGAGGCGCTGGCGCGCGAGGCCGTCCGGCTGGCCGTGTTGCAGTTCGACGCCGTGGAAGCGCCCGCCGGCCCCATGGAAGTCGTCCTGGGGCATGGCTGGCCCGGCATCCTGCTCCACGAAGCCATCGGGCACGGGCTGGAAGCCGATTTCAACCGCAAGAAAACCTCCGCCTTTTCCGACCTGCTCGGACAGCGGGTGGCCAGTGACGCCTGTACCATTGTGGATGACGGAACGCTTCCCGGCCGGCGCGGCTCGCTCAATATGGATGACGAAGGGCACCCCACTTCCTGTACCGTGCTCATTGAAAAGGGCATCCTGCGCGGCTACATCAACGACTATCTGAACGCCCGGCTGCTCGGCGTGCCGCGCACCGGCAATGGGCGGCGGGAAAGCTACCGGCACATCCCCATGCCACGGATGACAAATACCTACATGCTGGCCGGAACGGAAACGCCCGAAGACATCATCCGCAGCGTCAGGCGCGGCCTCTACGCCGTACAGTTTGGCGGCGGCCAGGTGGACATCACCAGCGGCAAGTTCGTTTTCTCGGCCAGTGAAGCGTACCTCATCGAGGATGGCCGCATCACAGCGCCGGTCAAGGATGCCACGCTCATCGGGCACGGCCCCGACGCCCTGACGAAAGTCACGGCTGTTGGCTGTGACATGGAACTCGATCTCGGCGTCGGCACCTGTGGCAAGGACGGGCAGAGCGTACCGGTCGGCGTTGGCCTGCCGACCATCAAAATTTCGGAGATGACAGTCGGCGGCACACAGCGGTAGTATCATTCCCTCTGTGCCAGGGTCAGCCAGGACATCACCACCTAACCAACGCATCGAGAGGAAGCCTTCGACCATGAAGCACCTGGTTCGGATGTCGCTCGCTCTGTGGAGCGCCTGCTGTTTGTTGACTCTTCCCCTCATGGCGCAACAGCGTCTGCGCGTCGTCACGAACGACGACTTTCGCCGGTCCCCGGCGGCGCGGGCGGCGCACAGTGAAGTCCACGGCAGCCCCAGTGGGCCGGCCGCTCCCCTTGAGGAAGTCCAGCCACCGCCAGTTCCCCTCACGCTGCCTGACCTCGTCACCGCCCGCCTGCTGAGCCATTCCCGTTCGGTACAACCGCACGGCATCTACTTCGAGGCGCTGGATGGCACACCGGTTCTGAGCCTGAACGAGGGGCTGATGTACAACCCGGCGTCGGTCACGAAGGTCATGACCTCGATGGCGGCGCTTGAGTCCCTGGGAGTCAACTATCGCTATCCGACCCGCATCAGCTACACCGGCGCGATAGACTGGTCCACCGGGACGCTCATGGGCGACCTGGTGTTCAGCGGCGAACAGGACCCGTCCTTCGTGACGGAAAGCCTGTTTCTCATCGGCGAGAAGCTTTACGAGATGGGTATTCGCAACATCCAGGGCAACCTTCGGATTGGGTCCGGCATGCTGCTCAATCTGCGCTCACAGCCGGCGGTTATTGGGAGTGAAATTCTCACCACCCTTGACCGGAGCCGCTGGACGCCCAAAACCGAAGCGGTCTGGAACGCGGTGCGTGGCGTCAAGGCGTTCGGTCAGATGCCGGTCTATCACGGCATTACAATCTCGCCCGGCACGGCCATTGCCGATGACCACACGACGCCCCGTTACCCCTTGCTGGAGTACCGCTCGTCACCGCTTCTGAAGATTCTCAAATCCATCAACGCCTACAGTCACAACGAAATGACCCACATCGTCGGCGCGCGGGTGGGCGGCGCAGCCGGCGTGCGGCAGTACCTTATCGAAAAGGTCAAGCTGCCGCCCCAGGAAGTCTATCTGCAAACGACCTCCGGCCTTGGGCAAAACGCCATCACGCCCCGCGCGACGGTCAGGCTCATGCGCTATGCCGTCAACTGGCTCGAAAGGCGGAACATCTCCCTGGGCGAACTGCTGCCGATAGCCGGGATTGACAACGGCACCCTGCAACGCCGCTTCACCAACCCGGACCTGATGGGCACCGTCATCGGCAAAACCGGGACGCTGTCTTCCACGAGCGCGCTGGCCGGCATTCTGTACACCCAGAAGCGGGGGCTTCTGTTCTTTGCCATTCTGGAGCGCGGCTCCCCGCACAGCCTGCGGCCGCTTCAGGAAGAAATCATCTCGATGGTAGCCGCCGACAGCGGCGGCGCGCTGCCGCTGGCTCTGGGGTCGGAGATGTCCCCCTCACTCTGTGAAGAGGCCGAAGTCATGGAGCGCGCGGCGGCGCGCACGGCCGGCACCAGCCGGTAAGCCAGTACCCTGGAGACTGCGCCTATGGCTTTCCGGGAGATCGGAGCAGTCGCCCGCCCGGAAAGACCGGCTTCGGTTCCGGCTGTGGCACATCGCCCAACGCCTGCGCCAGGTCGGCAATGAGATCGTCGGGATGCTCCAGCCCGATGGACAGGCGAACCAGATTTTGCGGCGCGCGGGTGTCGGGCCCTTCCGCCGAAGCGCGATGCTCAATGAGACTCTCCACCCCGCCGATGCTCGTGGCGTGGGTGAAAATGCGCGTACGCGACGGCAACGCCCTGGCGGCAGCGTCACCTTCCTTGAGCGTGAACGACAGCACGCCCCCAAAACCGCTCATCTGCTGTTTGGCTGTCAGGTAGCCGGGATGCTCCGGCAGTCCCGGATACAGCACCCGTTCGACGCGCTTGTGTGTCGCCAGAAAGCGCGCCACCTTGAGCGCCGTTTCGGACTGCGCCCGAACCCGGCAGGGAAGGGTTTTCAGACTCCGCTGCAACAGCCAACAGTCAAAGGGTGACGGCACCGCGCCGCCAATGACCTGGATGCGCCGGAGCCGCTGAAAGAACTCGTCCACAACGTTCGTCACCACCACCCCGCCGAGCACATCACTGTGTCCACCCAGGAACTTCGTCGTCGAGTGAACGACCAAATCCGCGCCAAACTCGAACGGCCGCTGAAGGACGGGCGTCCCCAGGGTGTTTTCCACCACCAGACGCGCGCCCTGCGCATGGGCAATGGCGGCCGCGCGGGCAATGTCCACGACGGACAGCAGCGGATTGGAGGGCGTTTCAACCCAGACCATCGCCGTCTGCGGGCGCATGGCAGCCGCAATGGCTTCCGGGTCGGTTGCATCCACGAAGGTGGCTTCCAGCGCCCAGGCAGCAAAGATGTCTTTGAGCAGCACGGCCGTGCCGTAGTAGGTATCCTGCGCGATGACGACGTGCTGCGCCGGCGTCAGCGCCTGAAAGATGGCCGCCGCCGCCGCATTCCCCGAAGCAAAGCAGGCGGCAGCCGCGCCGCCCTCCAGCATCGCCAGACTGGTTTCCAGCGCCTGCCGGTTGGGGTTGCCTTCACGGGTGTATTCAAACCCACGGGGGCAGGCTCCGGTGGCATCGCGCTCGTAGTTGGTGGCCAGATGAATCGGCGGCATGACGGCCCCGGTTGCCGGGTCCGGCGTCCGCCCGGCGTGAACAGCCAGAGTTTCGATGTGGCGGGAGTCGTGATTGGTCATCGCTTTGGGTTCGGCAGCCGGTGAACGCTTAGTTGAGGGTCTTGTTGCCGGGCGTGTCCTTCTCGATGCGTGCGCCGCCATAGTTGCGGTAACGAACGCCGCTGCGGTCGGCATAAAACGAGTAGCGGCCGTCGTAGTTGTGCCGCTTGGGAACGACATAGACGGCAAAGTCCCGGCGGTCGGGCGTTACCTCGATGGTGATCGTGTGTCCGAGGATTTCCCCGCTTTCGAGCGATGCCAGCAGGCGGGCGATGTCTTCCCGGAACTCGTCCCGGCGCGTGACGAGTTCCGGGAGCGTGCCGTACTGCCCCCGGTTGTTGCGGGCAAATACCTGCTCGATTTCCACCAACTGCGTCACCAGGCGCGCCATGGCGTCTTCGTTCTGGGTCATTTTGACGAAAACGCCTTCCTCGCTCAGCTTGAAGAAGTTTCCGCCGTGGGCCAGGGCCAGCGCCTGGGTCTCACGGTCGCCGATGAGCCAGCGGCCGTTGCTGCGAATGAGTCCCACCGGGGCCGTTGTGGTTCGTGCCGGCTGGCTGCCCGGCGTGGCGTCGGCCGGCACGACGACAAACACCGTGGCGTCGTCCCCGGTGACGGTTTCGCCGCTCGTCGTGAGCTTTTCGGGAATCCCCCCAATCAGCTTCAGAAATTCGGGCTCCAGTTCGGCCAACTGCTGGGGCGTCATTTTTTCAACGGCCGGGCCGCAGACGTGCAGTTGGAAAGCCTCGGTAAACCGCTGTTCCCGCAGCAGGCGGTAAAACGTCTGGACGGTGTCGGTTGGCGTCAGCGCAGAAGCCTGCGTCGGGCTGGTTGGTGTTGGACTGGTGGGTGACTGGGCAACCAAGGCGCCCGGCAGCCAACCCACCAGAAAGAGCGCCAACCAGAGTGATGTCATTCTCGGCCGCATCGTGGGTCTCGCCGCACCTTTCTGTGTTTCTTCGGGGCTTCAGGGTCGCAGCCGGTACAGCATGCGTGGAAAAGGAATCGTTTCGCGGACGTGTTCCAGCCCGCACAACCAGGCGACGCACCGCTCGATGCCCATGCCAAAGCCGGCGTGGGGCACCGTGCCGTACCGGCGCAGATCAAGATACCACTCAAAAGCCTCGCGGGGCAGGTTGTGCTCGGCGATACGGTGCGCAAGCCGGTCGCAGGATTGCATGCGTTGGCCGCCGCCGATGATTTCCCCGTAGCCCTCCGGGGCGAGCACGTCCATGCACAGTGCCAGTTCCGGGCGCTCCGGGTCTTCCTCCATGTAAAACGCCTTGACCTGCGCCGGATAGCGATGAACGATCACCGGGCGGTCAAACTGCTGCGCCAGATAGGTCTCATCCGGTGCGCCGAAATCGCCTCCCCAGACAAAATCGTGTTCGAGCTTGCCGGCCAGATGCGCCTCGTGAAGCATCCGCACGGCTTCATCGTAGGGCAGACGTGGAAACGGTGCGGTGACGGCTTCCAGCTTGCCTGTATCGCGTTCGAGCAGCTTGAGTTCTTCCCGGCGGCGCTCCAGGACACGCGCCACGATGAAGCTCAGGAAACGTTCGGCCAGCACCATCATGTCTTCCAGCGTTGCGTAGGCGACTTCCGGTTCAACCATCCAGAACTCCGTCAGGTGGCGGCGGGTCTTGGACTTTTCGGCGCGAAACGTCGGGCCGAAGCAATAGACCTTGCCGAAGGCGGCGGCGGTGGCCTCGTTGTAAAGCTGCCCTGACTGCGTAAGGTAGGCTTTGCCGTCGTCAAAGTAATCCAGCTCGAACAGGGTCGTGGTGCCTTCACAGGCCGCCGGCGTCAGGATGGGGGTGTCGGCCAGAATGAAGCCATCGTTGTCGAGAAAGTCGCGGACCGCGCGGACAACTTCGTGCCGGACGCGCAGGATGGCGTGCTGCCGTTTCGAGCGCAGCCACAGGTGGCGGTGGTCCATCAGAAACTCGATGCCGTGTTCCTTGGGCGTGATGGGATAATCCTGCGCCAGTTGGACGATGGTGAGGTCGTGTACGTCGAGTTCGTACACACCGGGCCGCTTGGGGTGTTCACGGGGTGTTCCGGTGACAATGATGGAGGATTCCTGGGTCAACGCCGCCGCCCGGTTCCAGACTTCTTCGGAAACGGCATTTTTGGCCACGATCCCCTGCACGATGCCGGAACCGTCACGGATTTCGAGAAACAGCAGTTTTCCGCTCGAACGGGCGTTATAAAGCCAACCCCTGATGGTGATGGTCTGCCCAAGGTTGGCGGCAAAATCAGCAATCCGCACGTGATTCGTCATGGTTGTTTCAATATCGTTGGGAGCATCACGGGACAAACTTGTGATAGCGTGAGCCTTGTCACGATTGTGGGAATAGCATGCCGAAGCACGACGAGCAAACCAAGCCAGAGAGCAACGATGGAATGGAACTGCTGACGGCAGCCCGCGCCCTGCAACGCATGCTGGAGGCGCTGCGGCTGACCGCAGACCGTGATACCCATCTGGAGCGCACGGCGGAAAACGTTGCGGAGTTCTGGGCGGAGTTTTTTGCACCCTTCATTGCAGACCAGCCACCGCCGGTGGTTTCAACCTTTCCGGCCGCCGAGCTGTCCGGTCAGTTCATTGCCGTTGGCAGGATGTCGTTCCATTCGATGTGCGCCCACCATCTGACGCCGTTTTTCGGCGCAGCTTACGTGGCTTACGTCCCCGCCGCGCTGGCGATGGGCATTGGCGCGCCAGCCAAACTGCTTGAGCATGCGGCACGCCGGCCGCAACTTCAGGAACGTCTGGCCATGGATGTCGCTACCGCCATCGAGCGGGTCTGTCATCCCCAAGGGGTTGCCGTCTGCCTGGTTGCACGTCAGATGTGCATGGAAATGCGCGGCGTTCGCGCTGACGGCTTTGTGGAAAGCACCGTCATGCGGGGATGCTTTCAGGAAAGCCCGTGGCGCGAGCAGTTTTTCAACTACCTTTCCCGCCAGGCAACCAGCCCGGGCGGGTGATTTCTCATGGAGTCTCACCAGGAATGATTCGTACCAAATCCTTTGCAACCGGTTTCACCGCGCTGGTTCTGGCGTTCGGTATCAGTGGACAGATGTCCGCCGGGCATACGGCGGTCGGGCCTGCCGTGGTGCAGGAACCCACGACCGGCGTCGCTCCCAAGCCCAAAGCCCCGTGGAAAGCCCAGGAGGAGTTTCACTCCGTCCTGGCCGGAACGTTTCACCCGATGGAAGATGGCGACTTTGGCCCGGTACGCAAACGGGCAGCCGAAATGGCCCGCAAGGCCCGGCTGTGGGCGCGCTCCCGACCGCCCAAAGGCTACGATGCAGCAGCACTCCGTCCCCTGCTGACGAAGCTCGAACGGGAGGCCGCTGAAGTGGCCCAGCTTGTGGCCCGCCAGGCCGGCGACGGGGAGATCAAACAGGCGCTCAACAAACTCCACGACCGCTACCACGAAATTGCGGGCGAGTGCCGCTGAAAACCACGATGCCGCAGAGTCTGGAACACCTGACGGCCGAACTGCGGGAACTCGAAGCCCGGCTCCGGCTGGGCGGCGGTGAAGCCAAAATCGAGCGCCTCCATGCCCAGGGGAAGCTGACGGCCCGCGAACGCATTGCCGGGCTGCTCGATCCCGGTTCCCCCTTCCTCGAAATTGGCCTGCTCGTGGCCTATGACCGGTATGACGGGCAGGCGCCGGCGGCCGGTGTGGTGACGGGCATCGGACGCTGCCACGGGCGCGAAATCGTGGTTGTGGCGAATGACCCCACGGTAAAGGCCGGCGCCTGGTTTCCCGAAACCATTACGAAGATGCTGCGGGCCCAGGAAGTGGCCATGCGCTGCCGCGTGCCGATTGTCTATCTGGTGGATTCGGCCGGCGTCAACCTGCCCTATCAGGGAGGCGTGTTTCCCGGACAGTATGGCGCGGCCCGGCTGTTTTACTACAACTCGCTGATGCGCCGGCATCTGCGCATACCACAACTGGCTGCCGTGATGGGGCAGTGCATTGCCGGCGGCGCCTATCTGCCGGCGCTGTCGGATGTCATCGTCATGGTTGAAGGCACGAGTTTCATGGGCCTTGGCGGGGTCAACCTCGTGCGCGGAGCGACGGGGCAGACCTCGGACCCGGAAGCGTTAGGCGGTGCGCGGATGCACACGACAGTTTCCGGCGTGGCGCATTACCGCGAGCCGGATGATGCGGCCTGTCTGGCGCGGCTCCGGCGGTTGGTGGCGGAGCTGCCGCCACCGCCGCCCCGTGCCGTTTCGGTTACACCAGCGCGGCCTCCCCGGCGTGACCCACGGGAGGCATACCGCATCCTGCCGGCTGATCACCGGCTTCCCTACGATGTTGAAGCCCTGCTCGACACCCTGCTGGATGCTGATTCCTTCGACGAGTTTCAGGCCGATTACGCCCGTGAAATGATTTGCGCCCACGCGCGGGTCGAAGGCATCCCGGTTGGGTTGATTGCCAACCGGCGGGGCCTCATCAAGTCCACCGGCGACCGGCCGCCGCGCTTTGGCGGCATTGTCTATCGGGAGAGTGCCGAGAAGGTGGCCTACTTCATCGAAACCTGCAACCGGCACCGCCTGCCCCTGCTTTTCGTGCAGGATGTGTCAGGCTTTATGGTGGGCGTCGAAGCCGAGCAGTCCGGCATCATCCGCGCCGGCGCTCACTTCGTTGAAGCCATGGCGACAGCCACCGTGCCCAAGCTGGTGCTGACGGTCAACCATGCGTCGGGCGCCGGTTACTACGCCATGGCCGGACAGGGTTTCGATCCGAACTTCATCTTCTCGCTGCCCACCGGACGCATGGGCGTCATGGAAGGTGAATCGGCCGTCATGGCGCTGTTTTCAGCCCAACTGGAACGGCTCAAGGCGGAAGGAAAATCGCCGGACGCGGACTTGCAGGCGGAAATGGATGCGGTTCGGGCCACCTACGAAGCGCAGCTCGATGCCCGGTTTGCGGCAGCGCGCGGTTTCTGCGATGCCGTGCTGCCGCCGGAGGACCTCCGTCCGCTGCTCAGGCTGGCGCTTGAAACCTGTCTCAATCAGCCCGGGCCGCACCTTGGGCCATTTGTGTTGACGGGAAACCTGCCGTAGGGCCTTTGGCTGTCATAACCCCGAGGCCGGCCGCCGTTCAGTGGTGCCCGACCTCCGGGCTTTGCCCGGTCCCTGGCACGCCACCGCCGGGCATATCGCCCTCAGTGCCGGATTCCGACGCATCGGCTTCAGGCAGTTCCGTTGAAGGTGTAAAGGCAGACGGTTCCAGGGCAGGACTGGGTATCATTTCGGTTGGCAGTTCCGATGCTGCCCATGCCTCGTCAGCCATCACAACGGGATGCTCGCCGGACTGGAGCGCCCCCACAACGATATTGTCCACGGTGACAGGCGGTGGTTCGACAGCCGCCGGCACTGTTTCCGGGGGTGCTGTTCCCGCTGGTGCCGTTTCCGTCGGCTGGGCGGGTTTTCCGACAAGTTCGCCCGTGCCCCTTGGAACCGGTGGCTGACTGGGTTGTTCATCAAGCATTTCAACGCTGCCGGTTTCTGCCGGAGAGGCAGCGGCTTCACTCAATTCGGGTTTCTCAGCCGGGCGATCCGGCGAAAGTGACCACTCTCCACTTGGACGCAGAGCTTCTGTCTGTTGTGAGTCCCGCTTGCTTGGAGACTTGCTGATGTCAGCCACGATGCCGTCCAGTTCGTGAAAGCGGTCGGCAACATCAATCAGGCGCGGTGAGGTGTTGGCGCGGAAGCCAGCCACCTCAACCCGTACTCCTTTGTAGGCAATGACATTGAGGGCGTACGTAAAGTCTTCATCCCCGCTGACGAGGATAGCCGTGTCGTACTTGTCGGCCAGTGACAGCATGTCCACGGCAATTTCGACATCGAGGTTGGCTTTCTTGGTGCCATCCGGGAAGGTTTTGAGTTCTTTCTGTACGACACGGTAGCCGTTGCGGCGCATCCAGAGCAGAAACCCCTGCTGGCGCTCCGCCTGCTGGTCCACTCCGGTATAAAAGAAGGCCCGCAGCAGCGGGTCCTCCCCCCGGAGGTAGGCCAGGAGCTTGGCGTAGTCTATTTCGACGCCAGCCGACCGCGCGGCGTGAAACAGGTTATTGCCATCAATGAAGATCGCTACCCGGCCACGGTTTGATGGAGCATGAGCGAGATGCGATCCGGAGGAACTGCTCCGGAGATCATTGGATGCCATGCGACTGCTTTCTGTGAACTGAATAAACGGTCAGGAATGTGAAAAGCCGCCTCGTTTTTGGCTTGTCAACATTCTAGTTTCAGTTGGAAAGCAAGTCAAAAGCTGCACAGAAATTCCTGGCACCAGGCTGTGAAGGCAACCTCTCCAGACGCTGGCGGGTCACGACCAGAGTGTCACGCTATGTGAACTTTTCAACGCGCAGGATGCTTACGGTCTGCATGTAAACCACGGTGGCATAGTGTGGCAGGTAGCGATCGGCGATGTGCGCCAGAATGCTGTTGGCAATGGGCTCCGGCACGATGGTCTCAATCCGGACGTTCTCCCCTTCCCACTCGCTCTTCCGCGCGCCGTGCCAGCCCTCGCCGCGCACCCGGCTGGCCGTATAGCCACGCGCCCCCAATGCCAGGATTTCCTTCGTCAGACGTGGCTCCAGCTCATCTTCGGTGATAATCACCACAAGCTTCATCTCAGATGTTTTCATCGGTGTCCTCCTTTTCAGACCTACAGCCCATAGACCCTGGTGGCAATGAAGTGGTACAGCGGCAGCCCGACAATAATGTTGAACGGAAAGGTGATGGCCAGGGAGGCCGTGAGGTAGTAGGTCGGGCTGGCTTTCGGCAGTGCGACGCGGCAGGCCGCTGGTGCGGCAATGTATGAGGCGCTGGCCGCCAGAACGCCCAGGACGGTCGCCCCCGCCATGGTCATTCCGGCAAGCTGACCGGCAAAGATGCCTGCCACGGCACTGACAATGGGCATCAGAATGCCAAAGACGACGAGAAATGGACCGACTTTCTTCAGGTCTTCCAGACGCCGCCCGGTCACGAGACCGGCTTCAAGCAGGAACAAGGTCAGGACGCCCCGGAATGGCGTGTCAAACCACGGGGCCACCTGGTCCCAGCCACGCTTCCCCGAAACGTAACCAACGATGAGAAACCCGATGAGCAGCAGGGTGCTTTTCCCGGCCAGCAACTCCCGCAGAACCTCGCCCATCGTCCCGCCTTCCCCGGCGTCCAGCGAATCCTCACGACTCTGCAGGCGGGCGATGATGATGGCCACCAGAATGGCCGGAACTTCCATGATGGTTAACAGCGAAGGCATGAACCCTTCGTAGTTGAGTCCCTGCGCCTGATAGACCGCCAGGGCCGCCGGAGCATCGGCCGCTGTCCCGGCAGCAACAGCACCGGCCTCGATGGCGGCCCGCAAGGCTTCTTCCTTGAGCGTGTCGTGGAAGGCAATGGCCTCGCCAAAGGTCACAGCGGACACCGAGCCATAGTGGGCTGCGATGGCCGCCGCGTTCCAGACGTTGAACTTTCCTAGCTGCCGCAGGATGTAATAACTCACTATCGGAATAATGACTCCCAGCGCAATCGTTGCCAGGCCCGGTCGCCAGAAGTCGCTCAGGTGACTGATGGAAAGCTTGTAGCCGCCCTTGAGACCGATGGCGACGAGAAGGTAAATCGTCAGCGCTGTGTAGAGGTCTTCGGGAAATTTCAGGTCGCTTTTGACGCGGGTGGCAATGACGCCAAGGATGAAAGCGAGCACCATTGGCGACAACAAGCTCAAGAACATCGCTTGGGTAGCGTTCATGGTTTTCCTCTCGTGCGTGGGTGTGTGGCTGGTGGTCGGCTGGCACAGCAGCGCTATGCCAGCCTGGTGGATGCACTACTCGACGAGCGTGATGAGACCGGTGCCAATGTCATAGACGCCGCCGACGATCTTGAGCTTGCCCTCACGAAACCGCTTGGCCAGAACCGGCTCAAGATTTTTGAGCTTTTCGACCTGCATGCGGACGTTTTCCCGGACGGCGTTTTCGACTTCATCGCCGGGCTGGCCCTTGACCCGCTGGGCAGCAGGCTTGATGTCGTTGATGAGGGTCACAATGTGCCCTGGTACTTCCGGGAGCCGGACCGCCGCCTGCACCGCGCCGCATTTCGTGTGTCCCAGCACAAAGATGAGCTTTGCGCCAAGCACTTCCTCGGCAAATTCGATACTTCCCCACGAAGAATAGGTCGAAACCTGGCCGGCGGTCCGAACGATGAACAGGTCGCCCAGTCCCTGGTCAAAGACAATTTCGTTGGGCACCCGGGAATCAGAGCAGCCGATGATGATGGCAAAGGGTTTTTGCCCTTTGGCCGTTTCACGAATCCGCGCAATGTCCTGGCGGGGATGGATGGTTTCGCCGGCGGCAAAGCGGCGATTGCCTTCGAGCAGTACCTTGAGGGCGGCTTCGGGGTCGGCCTGAAGTTGCTCATTTGTCAGCGCCGGTGTGCTTTTGGGCGTCTTTTCCTCTGGCGTGACAGCGGGCTGACTGACAGCCGGCTTTGCTGGTGACTTGGACTGGGCAATGGCAGTGGGATGAACAAAGGCCAGCGCCATAAGAGGCGCAAAACAACAGCAAGCCAATCGTCGCTCAAAGGTGTGTCTTGGGGACGACATTCAGGTAATATCCTCCGTAAGGCGAAAGTGGTGGGCTGGCGTCTCCCACCCCGCCATCCTTCCCAGCAGGATGGCTGCAGCGGGAGTGCCAAACCGAAGTTCATTGACGTTGCCCCCACTTTCGCACTGTCTTCATGGCGTGTCAGTTACTTGAGGTGCGGTCAATTTTTTGCTAGCCTCGCCAGTGTTGGTTGTCGTAGTTGGCCCTTCCCTACCGGTCTCTGCCTGAAATCACCCTACGTTCCCGGGACTCACCATTGCCTGCGGCTCCCCGTCAAAGCATCTCACCCAGGCCGGGTTCAGCACTTCACCGCGTTGCGGCGATAGACGTTGGCTCAAACTCGATCCATCTCATCATTGCTGAAGCCCGTCCGGGAGAAAGACTGCGTATCATTGAACGGGAGAAAGACACCGTACGCCTGGCCGCTGGTCTCACCGAAACCCACCACCTGACGGACGAAAAAATCAAAGCCGCCGTCGCTACCCTTCGTCGTTTCACCGACCTGGCGCACGCGCACGACGTGACAGCCGTGCTGGTGGTGGCGACGAGCGCCATCCGGGAAGCCTGGAACCGGGAGGTTTTCCTCCAGCGTGTCGAACAGGAAATCGGGCTGAAAGTTGAGATTCTTCCCGGCGTCGAAGAGGCCCGGCTCATTGCCTTGGCGGTCGCTGAAGTTACCGATTTCCAGGGTGAACGCGGACTCATCATTGATGTCGGGGGCGGAAGCACCGAGTTCATTCTGACGGACGGCCAGACGCCAGCCTATCTGGCCTCGGTCAAGCTGGGCGCAGTCCGTCTTCAGGAGCAGTTTCTGAGCCGGCAGGACCCACCTTCGCGCGCTGAAATTGAAGCCCTCACCACCTACATTCAGAGCGGCCTTGCCCGGACGGTGCGTGAAATCCAGGAGGCCGGAGGTTTTCAGCGGGTCGTCGGAACCTCTGGAACCATCCTCGCCCTTGCCGCTGCCAAGCCCGATACACGCTCCCTGGAAACAAAGGCCCCAGCGCCCAAGAAGGTCGCATTTACATCCTTTGCATCAGAACTGACCTACGCGGAGCTGCAAGCCCTCAACCGCCGTCTGCAACGGATGCCGCATAAAGCGCGACGCAAACTTCCCGGTGTGGACAGTCGCCGGGCTGACATCATCGTTGCCGGCGGCATCCTGCTGGAGACCATCTTCCGGGAACTGGGTATTCAGCATCTGACCACCTGTGAGTGGTCGCTGCGGGAAGGGGTGGTCATCAACTACCTGCGTGAACAGGGCTGGTCGCTTTCCCATACGCCCCTGTCAGCCGGGGACATCCGGGAGCGCAGTATTCTCTCCGTTGCCCGCCGGTATGCCTACGAAGCCGGCCACGCCCACCACACCGCCAGGCTTGCTGAGCAGATTTTCGACCAGACCCTGCCCCTCCACGGATTGGGCATGCGTGAACGGGAATGGCTTCGCTACGCGGCGCTGCTGCACGATATTGGCTACCACATCGCACACACAAGCCATCACAAACATGCGATGTACCTCATTCGTCACGCCGAGCTTCCCGGCTTCCATCCACACGAGATAGCCATCATTGCCAATCTGGCGCGCTACCACCGTGGCTCACTTCCAAAACGCAAGCACGAAGACTTCACCCGCCTTCTGCCGGTCCATCAGGAAACCGTCACCAGGCTGATTCCCATCCTGCGCCTCGCCGATGCCCTTGACCGTCGCCACGGCGGCAAAGTCAAGGAAGTCATTGTGGAGATGCAGGACCAGAGCCTGCAGATTGTGCCCATTCCCGTGGACAACACGGACATCAGCCTGGAAGTGTGGTGCGCCCAGCAGGTGCTGCCGATTTGGGCAACGGTCTTTCCCGGTTTGAAGGCCCAGATTTGCCTTGAGCGGGCTGCCCGAACCGCTGCGTACCGCTGATTCCGGGCGGGCGTCTTTTTACTACAACTCATAAAATATCCACATGGATCATGATCTAGTAGTCCTAGTAGGGCCTGTGGAAATGTGGAAAAAAATTACAAGATGTTGATTTTAGAACACTTAGGCTTGAATTTGGCTGTGGAAAAAGCTGTGGAAAAAAAGCCCTTTCCTGTGGAACCTGTGGAAAACTTCGGGAGGTGGGCAGAGTTTTCCACAGGTTCCACAGGTCATCCACAGGCAGTTTTCCACAGATCTGTGGAAAACTGCCCTAAGTCTATTTCAATGAACTAATTAGGTTGTTGATGAGCCTGTGGAAATCGTTTTGGGTCTGGTAGAGGCGGGAAATCTTCTCGCAACTGTGGAGCACGGTTGTATGGTGCTTGTTGCCGAAGTGGCGTCCGATTTCAGGCAGGCTGTGGTTGGTGAGCTGCTTGCACAAGTACATGGCGACTTGCCGTGGCACCGCGATATTGCGTGAGTTGTTCTTGGATTTGAGGTCAGCCACCCGTAGCCCGTAGTGGTCGCTGACCACCCGCTGGATCATCTCGATGGTGATGGGCCGTTCTTCTTCCTCGATGTTGAGAACCTCTTTGCACAGCTCGATATCAATCGGGCGGTGCCTGAGCGAGGCGTAAGCCACCAGCCGGATGAGTGACCCTTCCAGTTCACGAATGTTGGACTTGATTTTTCCCGCGATGAACAGCGCGACATTGTCGCTGAGGTCAATTTTCTCCAGATCAGCCTTGCGTTTCAGAATGGCGACCTTGGTCTCCAGGTCAGGTGGCTGAAGGTCAGCAATGAGTCCCCACTCAAAACGGGAGTGGAGGCGTTCTTCCAGCGTAGGGATTTCACGTGGCGGGCAGTCGCTGGAAATGACAATCTGCTTCTGGGCGTCGTAGAGGGCGTTGAAGGTGTGAAAGAACTCTTCCTGGGTGCGTTCTTTGCCGGCAATGAACTGAATGTCGTCAATCAACAGCACGTCAATGCTCCGGTACTTCTCGCGGAATGCCTGGGCTTTGTCGTACCGGATGGCGTTGATGAGTTCGTTCATGAACTTTTCCGAGGAGATGTACACCAACCGCATGTGGCGGTCCCGGTTGCGGATGGCGTGGCCAATGGCATGCATCAGATGGGTCTTGCCAAGACCGACGCCCCCGTAGATGAACAGGGGATTGTAGGTACGGGTTGGCGTGTCAGCCACCGCCATGGCAGCGGCCCGTGCAAACTGATTGCACGAACCGACGACGAAAGTTTCAAAGGTATATTTTGGGTTGAGCGGGAGTTCGAGCGGTTCGAGGTCAACGATGCGGGTGCCGGCCAAACCCTCGGAGAGGTCGCTGTCGAAGACACCAAAGGAGAAGGCATCTTTGCCTGACTTGGGATGATCATCGTCAAGCAACCCGTTGTTGGCAGACTTGGGTTCGGGCGACTCTGTGTAAACAAACACCAGGCGCGCCCCGCTGCATCCAACCGCCTTCAGGGCTTCTTCGACATACTCGTGGTAAGTCTCTGTAATCCAGTCCTCATAGCTTCGGTTGGGAACCCGGAGGTAGATGGTGTCACCCTGGCAGGCCTGCAATGTCACCGGCTTGAACCACGTGCTGAAACTTTCGTGGTTGATGCGCCGCTCGATCTCCCCCAGGAAAGAAGTCCACTTGTCATCATCCATCAT